>JAEUNS010000415.1 GCA_016790005.1 Zoogloeaceae bacterium | reverse complement strand
GCATAAGCGATCAGTGCAACGATGACGCCAATTACAATCCAGGTTTCCATGCTGCATTCCTCCGGGGGGTTTGATCGTTCGACCGCGATCCTAACCCGGAAGGGTTGGACAACGCGAGCATGCCGGTTGCAAACAATCGTTCAACCCGCGCGCCGCCGCACGCAGTCAACATAGGCCATAGCGTCGGGCGGGGCCTGATTGCGCTGGGCATTGAAGACGGTTTCGCCAAGGCACTCGAGCACATCGTGCAGCGCGTCGTGACGGTTGCCACGGCGCAGTTGACAGCGTGTGAATGCGGCGCGCAGGCCGGGCGGCTGGTCGATCGAGAGTTGTTCTTCGATCGCAAGATGAAGTGACAGATGAAGAAACGGATTGACCCCGCCATCTTCCGGCGCGAACTCGCGGCTCAGCGCGTCGGCGTCTTCAAGCAGCGCATGGTATTCGGGATGCAGTTCGATCAGGTCGGCGGCGATGTGCTCGAGCGGGGTCAGCACTTCGCCGGCGCTGCGTTTGCGCCATGCCTCGGTAAAGAACTGGCGGGCCTGGTCGCGGGATGGGTTGAACATGGGCGTCGGTCTCAGTCGGTCTTGTCTCGATATTCGCACAGATCGCGCACGCAACACGCGCCGCAGGCGGGCTTGCGGGCGGTGCATACGTAGCGGCCGTGCAGGATCAGCCAGTGGTGCGCATCCTTGAGGTAGGCGCGCGGTACTCGTCGCATCAGGGCTTCTTCGACCGCCACCACATCCTTGCCGGGTGCGAGTCCGGTGCGGTTCGACAGCCTGAAGATATGGGTGTCGACCGCCATCACCGCATCGCCGAAGGCAGTATTGAGCACCACGTTCGCGGTCTTGCGCCCGACCCCGGGCAATGCCTCCAGGGCAGCCCGATCATGCGGCACTTCTCCGCCATGGCGTTCCAGCAAGAGGCGCGACAAACCAATCGTGTTGCGCGCCTTGTTGCGGAACAGTCCGATGGTCTTGATCAACTCGGCGACGTGTTCCTCGCCCAGGCTCAGCATCGCCTCGGGGGTCGGTGCCGCAGCGAACAAACGTCGGGTCGCGAGATTCACGCTCTTGTCGGTGGCCTGGGCCGACAGCACGACCGCGATCAACAACTGGTATGGCGTGGCGTACTCGAGTTCGGTGACCGGATTCGGATTGGCCGCTGCGAGACGCTGAAAGAAGCTCAGCACCGCAGCGCGCTTCATCAACCGGCTCATCCGGGTGTAGCCGCGCTCGCGCCTGCGGCTGCACTGGCCGAGGGCTCGGTTGCGCCGGTGGCCACGGTTACGGGTGCGGCACGCCTGGGCGTGGTGCGCGCCGCAGTGCGCGCATTGATCCAGTTGGACAACGCGATCAGGCAACCCAGGGCGAAGAAGGCGCCCGGAGGCAGGATTGCAATAAGAAATCCCGGGTAGTCGTCGCCGAACACCGAGATACCTGATAGCGACGGCATGATCATGTCGATGCCCGAGAACAAGGTTCCGCTGCCCACCAGTTCGCGCATGCCACCCAGAATCGCCAGCACCAGCAGCAGGCCCACGCCCATCATGATGCCGTCAAAGGTCGACGAGATCGGATTGTTCTTGGCAGCGAACGCTTCGACCCGCGCGAGCACGATGCAGTTGGTTACGATGAGCGGGATGAAGATGCCCAGCACCAGGTAGAGGTCATGCAGATAGGCATTGAAGGCGAGATCGACGACGGTCACCAGTGCGGCGATGATGAGGACGAACACCGGAATGCGGATCTCGTAGGGTATGAAGTTTCGCAACGCCGCAACGGCCAGGTTGGCGACCGCCATCACCAGAGTGGTGGCGATGCCGAGGCTGACCGCGTTGACCAGCGTGCTGCTGACGGCAAGAATCGGACACAATCCGAGCAGTTGAACCAGCCCCGTGTTCTGCTTCCATACGCCGTTGTAGGCGATCTCGCGAAAAGCCTGTGCGTTCACTTCGAAAGGTCCTCGAGTTGGGTGCCCGATTTTGCGCTGAAGAGTGCGTCGCGGTGCTCGAGCGCGAATTGCGCGGCACGGCCGATCGCCTCGGTGGTTGCGCGGGCGCTGATGGTTGCGCCGGCGTGGTAGTCGAACTGACCGCCATCGCGCTTGACCTTCCAGCGCTCGGGCGCGACGTCGGCAAAACCCACACCATTGAACTGGGCGATCCAGGGGCTGGTCTTGTTGCGGTCCTTGCGCGGATCGATGTAGTCACCGAGGCCGGGTGTTTCGCGATGTTCGGTTACGCGCACACCACTGATCCGCCCGTCGGCGCCTATCGCCACCGCCAGCGCGATTCGGCCGGCGTAGCCATCCGGTGCGATCGCCTCGACGATCAGCGCCGCCGGCTCGCCCTTGAGGCGCGCCCTGAAGATCCGCCCACCCTGATTCAGGCCGAGTGCTGGTGTGGGCCCGATGTCGACATGGTCTGCCAGTAGCGCGTTGTCGAAGTTCTCAGGTGGGAGCAACTCGTTGATCAGGCGCATCTTGGCGTCGGCACGCGAGGCTTCGATGGCGGGTCGGGTCAGGGTGTAGGCGCTCGACATCAAGGCGGTGAATGCAAGCGTGAACACCACCATGATGCCCGCGGTACGCAGCGAGGTGCGGGTGGCGGTGTAGCGACCGGCGGTACTCATCGGGACGGGCCCTCTCGATGTCCGAACACCCGCGGCTGGGTCTTCATGTCGATCAGCGGAACACACATATTCATCAGCAGGACCGCGAAGGCGATTCCGTCGGGAAACGCTCCAAATACCCGGATGAGGTAAGCGATCAGCGCAACCCCGGCCGCGAAGATCAGCTTTCCGAGTGGGGTCGTGGCACCCGAAACCGGGTCGGTGACGATGAAGAACGCCGCCAGCATTGCACCACCGCTGGCGAGATGAAAGGCCGGCGACGCGAACTGCGCCGGGTGGCTGAGCCAGAAGATGCCCGATACCACCGCCAGCGCCACGATGAAGGCGGTGGGCATGTGCCAGGTGATCACCCCGCGCATCAGCAGGAACAACCCGCCTAACAGATAGGCGCCCGCGATCCATTCCCAGCCGCGTCCGCCAAAAAAGCCGAAGTTGTCATGCTGCAACACGGATTCGACGGTCGCGGTACCGGCCCGCAAACCGGTGCGCAGGGTGTCGAGGGCGGTGGCACCGGTGATGGCATCGAGCTCGCGCGCGCCACCCAGTATCAGCTTCAGTTGGGTGTCGAAATCCAGCATTCCGGCCGCCGGCCACTGCGACATCAGCGACGGATAGGCGATGATCATCGTGCAGTAGGCAACCATGGCCGGGTTGAACGGGTTTTGCCCCAGCCCGCCGTAAAGATGCTTGCCCGCCACGATCGCGATGAACACGGCGAGCGTGGTCAGCCACCAGGGGACGATCGGCGGGATGCACAGCACGACCAGCGCCGCCGTGACCAGCGCGGACAGATCCGTCACCGCAGGCCGAATCGGACGGTTTCTCAGCCTGAGTATCAGCCCCTCGGCAGCAAGCGCGCTTATGCCCGCGATCGCAAGATTGACCAGTATGCCGGCGCCGATCTGCCACACATAAGCGGCGACGCCGGGAACGAGGCCCAGCAGCACCGTCAACATCACGGTTTGAACACTCGCAGGCTTGCGGACGTAGGGTGAGTGGATCATGAGCGGTCGCCGCCGGCGGTGGTCGATAGTGCTGCCATCGATACGCGCAAAGGTGTTTGATGAGTCACTGGCGCGTTGCCTCGTCGGATTCGGTTGCAGGCACTTGCGCGGGCGGAGAAGAGTCTGCAGGCGCTTTGCCCGGCGCTTCTGGCGCGTTGGCCGAGCTCTTGCGGCGTGCATCGATTGCTTCGATTTCGGCCTGTTGTTCCGGGCTCAGGGTGTCGATATCGATGTTCCTGGGTGCAACGACGGCTTTCTGCGCCTTGGCACGCGCCAGCGCCGCGGCAATCAGGGCCTTCTTGGGATCTTCGGCTTCCGTGCTGGGCACGGCTGCCAAGTTATCCTCGGCAGGCTCCCTGGTGGCCAGTTTGGCCTTTGTCTCGGCCGCCTTGGCGGCCAGGCGTGCAGCTTTCTCTTCCTTCTCGCGCTCCTGGCGGAAATTGCGAAACTCGAAGCGCTCGCGCGCCTTGTCGGAGGCCATCAGATCGCGTTCGCGCGCCCAGATCTCGCTCTTGGCGAAGCGGTAGTAATCGACCAGCGGGATATGCGACGGACACACGAAAGCGCAGCAGCCGCACTCGATGCAGTCGAACAGGTTGTACTCCTGCGCCTTGCCGAAATTGCGCGAACGCGCGTACCAGTACAACTCGAAGGGCTGCAGGTCGGCCGGGCAGGCCCGCGCACAAGCGCCACAACGGATGCAGGGTAGTTCGGGCTGTGGGCTCGGAAAGAGCGCGGGTGAGGCCGCAATCACACAGTTGCTGCCCTTCAGAATCGGTACCCGCAGGTCGGGCAGCGCGAAGCCCATCATCGGACCGCCCAGGATGAAGCGATCGGTGTCGGGGCGCGGCTCGGCCAGCGGCAGCAGCGCCTCGACCGGTGTACCGATCAGCACCTCGTAGTTTGCCGGTCTGGCGACGTTGCCCGTGAGCGTCACGATGCGCGAGATCAGTGGTTCTCCGAAGTTGATCGCGCGATGCACCGCCAGCGCGGTGCCCACATTGAAGCACTGCACGCCATATTCGGAGCCGAGCTTGCCATGCGGAATCTCGATGCCGGTGAGCACCCTGATCAACTGCTTTTCGCCGCCGGCCGGGTAGAGCGAAGGTACGGCCACGACCTCCGCCGGCACCTCCAGCCCGGCGCTCGCGGTGCGCATCGCGTCAATCGCTTCGGGCTTGTTGTCTTCTATGCCTACCACGACCCTCTTTGCGCCGATCAGGTCGAACAATATCCGCGCACCGGCCATGATGCCCTCAGCGCGCTCACGCATCAGGCGATCATCGCAGGTGATCCACGGCTCGCACTCGCCGCCGTTGATGATGAGGGTGTCGATACCGCTGCCCTTTCCGAGCTTGATATGGCTTGGAAACGCAGCCCCCCCCATGCCGACGATGCCGGCATCACGGAGAAAGGCAAGGGCATGCGCCCGCGGCGCCTTGAGGTAATCTAGGGGGGTGCGTTCGACCCACTCATCGCGTCCGTCGGGTTCGATCAGCACGCAATGGGTGCTGAGCCCCGACGGATGGGCCATCGGATGTTCGGTCACTTCACGCACCGTGCCCGAGGTTGGGGCATGGACGGCGGTTCCCAGCATGCCCTCCGCGTCGCCGACACGCTGGCCCTTCAGCACCTTGTCGCCCACCTCGACGATGCAGTGCGCTTGCGAGCGCGCGTTTTGACGCAAGGGCACCACCAGCATCGGTGGGAGCGGGGCGGGGCGGATGGGGGCGTCTGCCGACTCTGCCTTGTGCGGGTCGGGTTTGACACCGCCATGAAAGTTGAACAGTTTAGTGATCATGCCGCCTTCCTGATCTCGACCACTGGGTACTTCCACTTCCAGTTTTCGACCGTCTCGCGGATCGGCTCCATCGTGATGCAATCGACCGGGCAGGGGGCCAGGCAGAGCTCGCAGCCGGTGCACAGCGGCGCCACCACGGTGTGCATCTGTTTGGCGGCGCCGACGATCGCGTCGACCGGGCAGGCCTGAATGCACAGCGTGCAACCGATGCAGGTTTGTTCGTCGATGAAGGCGACGGCCTTGGGCTTCTCGACCCCGTGTTCTTCCGAAAGCGGCTTGAACTCCCGCCCGAGCAGGTCGGCGAGTGCCCGAATGCCTTCTTCGCCGCCAGGCGGGCACTGGTTGATGTCCGCCTCGCCATTCGCGATCGCCTGGGCGTAGGGCTTGCAGCCGGGGTAGCTGCACTGGCCGCACTGGGTCTGGGGCAGGATGGCGTCGATTTTCTCGACCAGCGGGTCGCCCTCGACCTTGAAGCGAATCGAGGCATAGCCGAGCGCAGCGCCCAAAACCAGCGCAATCCCGGCCATGATCAGGAGTGCGCTCAGCATGGCGTGCCTGACGCCACGGCAATGGCGATGTTTGTGGCGATGGTCGTGAATGCCCCGCAGGCTGCGGATGCAATTGGCACGGCGGTCATGGTCTGTCCTAGTTGAAACGATCGAGGCCGGCGAAGCCCATGAACGCGAGGCTCATCAGCCCCGCGGTGATCATGGCGATGGCCGTACCCTTGAACGGGGCGGGGATGTCGGCGCCATCGAGTCGTTCGCGGATGCCGGCGAACAGCACTAGCGCGAGGGTGAAACCCAGCGACGATCCGAAACCGAACAGCAGCGATTCGAGCAGATTGTGGTTGAGCCCCGCGTTGAGCAGTGGAACACCGAGCACGGCACAATTGGTGGTTATCAGCGGCAGGTAGATGCCGAGCACCTGATGCAGCACGGGGCTGGTCTTTTCGATCACCAGTTCGGTCATCTGCACGATCGCCGCGATCACTACGATGAATGACAGGGTACGCAGATAGCCGAGATCGTTGGGCTGGAGCAGGTAGTGGTCGATCAGGTAACTGGTGCCGGAGCCCAGGGTAAGCACGAAGGTGGTGGCCGCGCCCATGCCGATCGCGGTCTCGAGCTTCTTCGAGACGCCCATGAACGGGCACAGGCCGAGAATCCGCACCAGCACCACATTGTTTACCAGTACGGCGCTGACGACGACGAATATATAGCTGCTCATGATCGCAATGCTCTTATCAACGCGCGATTATCCCCCGCGGAGCGGGCTCACTCAACCCTGATGCAGTCGCAGCCTTGTGCATCGGTGTTATTTCGGCGGGATCGGAGCGCCCGGTTTGGTATGTGCGCGGCAGAGAGGGTAGTCAGTCGGCTGCGTGCCAGTGATCCGTGGCTGCGACGCACTCGCGAACGAGTGCCGGGCCGTGGTAGACGAGGCCGCTATACACCTGCACCAGCGCCGCGCCCGCGCTGAGCTTCAAGAGTGCGTCGGGGCCCGAGCGCACACCACCCGCAGCAATGATCGGTAGCTCGCCCGCAAGCGTGCCGGAAAGCTTTGCCACGACGCGGGTGGATGCTTCGAAAACCGGCGCACCCGAAAGGCCCCCCTGCTGGTCGGCATACCGGATGCCCTGCACTGCGGCCCGCGAAATCGTGGTGTTGGTGGCGATGACTGCATCGATGCGATGGCGCCGCAGCGCGTCGGCGATCGCCACCACCTGCTCGTCTTCGAGATCGGGGGCGATCTTGAGACACATCGGCACATAGCGGCCATGGCGCTGGGCGAGGTCTGCCTGGCGGGCCTTGAGCTGACCGAGGAGGTCGTCGAGCTCGGAGCCGCCCTGCAGTTGGCGCAGGTTCTTGGTGTTGGGCGACGAGATATTGACGGTGACGTAGCTCGCGAGCGGATAGACCTTCTCGAGGCAGATCAAGTAATCATCGGCGGCCTGCTCGATCGGGGTGTCGAAATTCTTGCCGATGTTGATACCCAGCACGCCACGAAAGCGCGCCGCCTTGACGTTCTCGAGCAGTGCATCCACACCATGATTGTTGAAGCCCATGCGGTTGATGATGCCCTCGACCTCAGGCAGGCGAAACATGCGCGGGCGCGGATTGCCTGGTTGAGCCCGGGGCGTGATCGTGCCGATCTCGATGAAGCCGAAACCCAGACGGGCCAGGCCGTCGATGGCCTCGCCGTTCTTGTCGAGCCCGGCAGCGAGGCCGATCCGGTTGGGAAACGTGATCCCCATGACCTCGGTCGGGCGTGCTGGCCGTGGTTTGCCCGCCGGCAGCAGCTTGCCGGCAGCATGCAGGGCGGTGATCGTGAGTTCATGGGCTGTCTCGGCATCGAGCGAGAACAGCAGCGGGCGAGTGAGCTTATAGAGCATGCGCGGATTCTAGCTTTTTGTTGCATTGCCGCATACCCCGCGACAAGTCGGCGTATCAGGCAAGATCGGGCTCGTCGAAATCTGCAGGGTCGAGCCGCCGCCATTCGCCTCTGATGCGCCCCTCGAGCGGCGCGAAGCGCTGCTTGTAGGTCATCTTGGGGCTTTCGCGAATCCAGTAGCCCAGATAGAGGTAGGGCAGGCCGAGCCGGGCGCAGGCCGCCAGCTGCCACAGAATGCTGAAAGTGCCGTAGCTCGCGCGCGAATCGCTTGTGTCGAAAAAGGTGTAGACGCTCGATAGCCCGTCGCTGAGGCGATCGACCACGCTCACCATGCGCAAGGCTTCGCTGTCGCGGAACTCGATCAGGCGGGTGTCGACATGGCTTTGCAGCAGGAAGTGTCCGTATTGCTCGCGATTGTCCAGGTCCATGCCTCCGCCGGCATGGCGCGAGGCCTGATAGCGCTGATAGAGCCCATAGTGCTCTTCGGAAAATAGCAGCGGGCGCTCGAACACCTGGAGTTCCTGATGTTGTCGCCAGGCTCGCCGCTGGCTGCGGTTGGCCGCAAAATGCTCGATCGGAACCCGTACCGGTACACATGAGCGGCAATGATCGCAATAAGGCCTGTAGGTGAATACACCGCTACGGCGAAACCCGTTGCGCACCAGTTCGCTGTAGATCAGCGTATCGATCAGGTGTCCGGGAGTGGCGACCTGCGAGCGCGCGGTGTTGTCCGGAATGTAGGAGCATGCATAGGGTGCAGTCGCATAAAACTGGATCAGTCCGAAAGGGTAGTCCTTCTGCATTGCGCTGGCACTCCTCGTTCTTCCGTTACCGTTCTGCTGCAAGGCCTGTGCGAGGCCAGCGACCAGGCGGGTCGCCACCTTGCTGATACTCTGCGAGCAGTGCTTTGAAGCGTTTGCGCGATACCTCGTGTGCGCCCATCGAAACCAGATGCGGTGTCGTCATCTGGCAATCTATCACGCCGAATTCGCGCGCCTCAAGATACCTGCACAGATGTACCAATGCGACCTTCGATGCATCGCTCAGACGGCTGAACATCGACTCGCCAAAGAAGAACCGGCCGAGCGCGATGCCGTACAGACCGCCCACCAGCCGCCCGTCCTGCCACGATTCGACACTGTGAGCGTAGCCCAGTTCGTGCATGCGGCAATAGGCTGCATGAATCTCGCGGGTGATCCAGGTGCCGGCAACACCACCGCGCGGACCGGCGCATTCGGACACGACGGCAGCAAAGGATGTGTCGAAACGGACTTCGAAGCGCCCATTGCGCAGCACCTTGGCGAGCGAACGGCTGACCTTGATCCCCTCGGGTTTCAGAATCAGGCGTGGCTCGGGGCTCCACCACAGAATCGGCTCTCCGTCGCTGTACCACGGAAAGACTCCATGCGAATACGCCTCAAGCAGCCACGCCGGGGTGAGCGAGCCGCCCGCAGCGAGCAGGCCATTGGGCTCGATGAGCGCCTGTTCGACCGGCGGAAAGGCCGGGCGGGTTCCAAGCCAGGGAATCATGCCGCTTCAGGAGGCGCCGACCAGACCGTGCGAATGCTGCTGCGCATGGGCAGCCAGGTTGGAGTCTTCATGGAAGGTTACGACATGGTCGACGTCGAGTCTGATACCGATCAGCTCGCCGATCGCGTGGTTGTGGTGGCTCGGTACCAACGACAGTACCCGGGTGCCGCTCGCGAGTTCGAGCGTGTAAAGGATGTCGGCGCCACGGAAAGCCTTCTTGGCGACCCTGGCCTTCATCGGGCTCGCGTCGTCATGGATGATGTCATCCGGTCGCAGCAGCACCTCGACCGGACAATGCCGGCTGCAGTTGCCGCAGCCGACCTGGCATTCGAGCGGGATCACGCTGTTGAGCGTACCCAGTTCGAGGTTGACCTGGTGATCGTTTATCACCCGGGCCGGCAGCAGCACCCCCTGGCCGATGAAGTCGGCCACGAAGCGGTTTGCCGGGCGGTGATAGAGGTTGTAGGGCGAGTCCCACTGCTGAATCCGGCCTTCATTCATGATGCCGATTTCGTCGGCCACCGCGAAGGCTTCGTGCTGGTCATGGGTGACGAGCACCGCCGTTGTGCCGGTGGCCTTGATGATGTCACGCACTTCGTATGACAGCCGCTCGCGCAGTTCGACATCGAGATTCGAGAAAGGCTCGTCCAGCAGCAGCAGGCTCGGACGCGGAGCAAGCGCCCGCGCCAGGGCTACCCGCTGTTGCTGCCCGCCAGACAGTTCGTGCGGATACTTGTGCCCTTGCTCCGACAGGCCCACCACCCGCAGCAATTCCGTCACGCGCGCCTGGCGCTCGCCCGCAGCGAGTGCGCGCAATCCGAAACCGATGTTGTCGCCTACCGTGAGATGCGGGAAAAGTGCGTAGTCCTGAAAAACCATGCCGATGCGACGCTTCTCGGGGGCGAGGTGGTGTTCGTGGCTGCTGACGAGCGTGCCGGCGAGCCGAATCTCGCCCGCAGCCACCCGCTCGAATCCGGCGATGCAGCGCAGTACGGTCGTCTTGCCGCAGCCCGAGGGCCCCAGTAGACAGCCGATGCGGCCCTGTGCAAGCGAAAGCGACAACTTGCGCACGATCAGCGCCGACCCGTAGGCAAGGTCAATGTTCGCGAGTTCAAGCTGGTTCATTCAATGGCTTCCGGGAACGTTGGCGTGAAACGCGGAATGCTCGCTTCACGACTTTCGCGTTAAGCTAAATGCGATCAATTATAATTCCGCTCGGCGCGCGAAGCGTCAATACTTTTCATCCGACATCGACGGCGTTTTGGCGAGGATCGACGGTTTGCCATTCAAGTTCATTTCACGCTTATCCCCACTGACTTTTGCAGCCTTGCTGGTTGCCATTCTCATCGCGATACCGGTGCTTTCGGTGTTTTCGAACGTGCTGGTAGGGGGAACGGGTGAAACTTGGTCGCACATGGCCTCGACCGTGCTGCCGGAGTTCATTTTCAACACTGTGGTGCTGTGCGTGGTGGTTGGCCTGGGGGTTTCCAGTATCGGCGTGACCTGCGCCTGGCTTACCACCATGCTGGAATTTCCGGGGCGACGGTTCTTCGAGTGGGCTCTGGTGCTTCCGCTGGCCGTGCCGGCCTATGTGATGGCCTATGTCTACACCGATCTGCTCCAGTTCGTCGGCCCGGTCCAGACCGGGTTGCGCGAGCTGTTTGGCTGGCGGGCGGGTGACTACTGGTTTCCTGAGGTCCGCTCGGTGGGGGGCGCGGCGGCAATGTTCATGTTCGTGCTTTACCCGTATGTATATCTGTTGGCGCGCGGGGCGTTTCTCGAACGCGCGTCCGGAATGCTCGAGGCCGGGCGTTCGCTGGGGCTGGGGCCGTGGCGCTGCTTTCTGGCGGTATCGCTGCCACTGGCGCGTCCCGCACTGGTCGCGGGCACCGCGCTGGCGCTGATGGAGACGCTGGCTGACTTTGGTACGGTGGCCTACTTTGGGGTGCAAACCTTCACCACCGGTATCTACCGCGCCTGGTTTTCGCTTGGCGACCGAATCGCTGCGGCGCAGTTGTCGGCGCTGTTGCTGGGTTTCGTGGTGCTGGTGCTGGTGCTGGAGCAGGCAAGCAGGGGACGGGCGCAGTTCAACAACACCACCCGCCAGCAGGCGATGCCGGTGCGCGTGGTACTGCCAACCCTGCCGGGCCTGATCGCCACGTTGGCATGTTTCATGCCGCTGTTTCTGGGTTTTCTGCTTCCGGGCGCGCTGTTGCTGAAAATGGCACTGGTGGAGGGCGATGCGCAGTTTGGTGCCCGTTTTCTCGACTTGGCACGAAACAGCTTCTTGCTTGCTGCGGTTTCAGCAGTGGTCGCGGTCGGGCTGGCGATTCTTCTCGCTTATGCGGCCAGACTGAGCCGGTCGAACTTGCCGAGCTTGTCCAACCGGGTGGTTAATCTCGGTTATGCGGTGCCGGGGTCTGTGATCGCCGTGGGTGTGTTGATTCCAGTCACGCGGCTGGATGCAGTGATTGCATCGACCTGGGAGGCAAGCTTTGGCGTCAATCCGGGTCTGGTGCTGACCGGCGGCATCGCCGCGCTCGTGTATGCGTACATGACGCGCTTTCTGTCGATCGCACTCCAGACCGTGGATTCATCGCTGGGCAAGATCACGCCCAGCATGGACGATGCAGCGCAGAGTCTGGGTTATGGCAAGTTCGCGACACTCAGGCGGGTGCATGTGCCGATCCTGCGTGGCAGTCTTCTGACGGCGGGCTTGCTGGTGTTCGTCGATGTGATGAAAGAGCTGCCCGCCACCCTGGTGATGCGACCCTTCAACTTCGACACCCTTGCGACCCAGGCGCACACGCTGGCCGCGGACGAGCGCCTTGCCGAGGCATCGACCGCTGCGCTGACGATCGTTGTGGTCGGCTTGCTGCCGATGTTCATCATCTCGCGCCAGATCGTCGGCGCCGCACGGCGTGCCCAGACGCAAGACACTGGAGCTTCGGGGCCGCGTGCCGTTGCGGCTGTCGCCGACCCATCCAAAGCGTAGTCATCGTGATACGGCCCTGAATTGAAAACGCCGCCCGATTCTCACCGGGCGGCGTTGTCGTCAAAAAGCCTTGTACGCGTGCCGAAATCTCAGCGGAAGCCAGCGCGGTCGAAAATGCGCTGTGCTTCGGCGACGGTTGCTGCGAGATCACCAACCGGCAGCGGGTCGGCCTTGAAAGGGCCCAGTTTTTCGAGCGCGGGGTTCGACACCTTCACGCTGGCGACGGCGGGCCATTCGTTGTTGCCGTCCGCAAAATAGCGCTGTGCATCGTCCGATGCCAAGTACTCGAGAAACTTGATTCCCGCTTCCTTGTTAGGTGCGTGCTTGAGCAGGCCGGCGCCCGATACGTTGATATGGGTGCCATTGCCCTTTTGATCCGGCCATACAAAGCCGACGCTTTCGATGACCTTGATGTCTTCGGGCCTGGTCGAATTCATCAGGCGGGCAAAGTAGTAGCTGTTTGCGATTGCAACGCCGCATTCACCAGCGGCAACTGCGCGTATCTGGTCGGTATCGCCACCCTTGGGCGCGCGCGCGAAATTGGCTACCAGGCTACGAGCCCAGGTTTCGGTCTGTTCGGCGCCCAGGTGCTTGATCATGGCGGCGCCGAGTGACAGGTTGTAGGGATGGCTGCCCGAGCGGGTGCAAACCTTGCCCTTGAGCGAGGGGTCGGCGAGGCTTGCATAGGTCGCCACCTGATCGGCGCTGAGCGTTTCCTTGTTGTAGACGATGACCCGTGCGCGGGTTGAGAAAGCCGCCCAGGTGTCGGTACGCAGGTTGGCCGGAATCCGCTCATTCAGGAGGGCCGAGTTCAAGGGGGCGAAGACACCCTGTTCGTCGGCCTTGGCCAAGCGCGAGGCGTCGACCGTGATCAGCACGTCACCCGGACTGTTCGCGCCTTCGTTACGAATGCGCTCGAGTAGCTCATCTTCCTTGGCTTCAATGCGGTTGATCTTGATGCCGGTCATCGTGGTGAACCCGGCATACAAGGCTTCGTCCGTCTGATAGTGACGTGCCGAATAGATGTTCAGTTCGCCTTGTGCCAATGCGGTGTTAGCGCAGAGGCCGCTGAGCGATGCGAAGGCGAGACCGATTGCGAGCTTTTTGATCGTCATGTGGAGTTGTCCTGAGGGTGAATCGATGAGTGCCGCAATCTTAACGAGAATAATTTGCAGTTGCAAACGGTTCTGCTTGGTAGCATTATGAATGCGAATCACTCGCAATACGGAGAACAAATGAACGCCCTCTTAGTCGGCGCCGACCGTCTCGGCAACATTCCCGCGGTACTGGATCAATTTGGAATCCGGATCGCTGCACATGTAAGCGGTCGCGATAGCAGCCATCAGCGACGATCGGCGGCTTTGCCCACCGGGATAGGATTGGTGATCCTGTTCACCGATTTTCTCGGCCACAACGTGATGCAGCGATTCAGGGAGGCGGCCGGTCGCGAGGGTGTTGCCGTCGTCTGTTGCAGACGTTCGGTATGTGCGCTGACTCAGGCACTCGGACGACACATCGAGCGCGAGAAGTGCCTGACCTGCCCAGGCAAATGCCCGTCAGGAAAATGAGTTCCACATGGGCATGCGGGTTCTCCATGCCCATGTGGAACCCGTGCGGTCAGGAGTTGGATGCAAGCAGGCGGCGGGCACCGTTGTAGCGTGCCTTCCAGTATTTTTTGCCCATGCTTTCGACCCTCACAACGCCGCCACTCGACGGAGAGTGGAGAAATCTGCCGTCTCCGACGTAAATACCGACATGCGAGAACGCGCGACGCGAGGTGTTGAAAAACACCAGATCACCCGGCATGAGTTCGTTTTTGTTGACCTTTTCGCCCAGTCGCGCCATGTCGGCGGCGGTGCGCGGAAGTTGCAGGCCGAGCGAGTGGCGAAAAACGTTTTGCACCAGACCACTGCAGTCAAGACCGGTTTCGGGCGAACTGCCACCCCGGCGGTAGCGGATTCCGAGATAACCCATGCCGTGATCGATCAGCGCTTCGGTCGCGCTTTCCAGCGATGTGTCGGCATCTTCGGCATCGCTGAGGGGGTCGGCGTCCGTAAGCCCCAGACGTGCGGGTTGATAAAACTCGTTGGCGTGCAGCGGTGCTGCATTCAGCACCAGGCAGACGCCCAGCATGGTCAAGGTCAAGAAAGTCTTCATGCGTTTGTGGCTTGTCTCATTGTGGTCTCATTGTTATTGCGATGCGTGGCTCCCTTGAGCTACTGCGCGGCCTCACGTCGTATTCTTTGTTCGAGTTCGCTGAGGCTCGATGGCGTGTAGATGCCGCGGCTACGGGCCTTCGACTGCACCGCCAGCATCAGTTGAGCGATTGCGAACGCATCGCCCAGCGCGTGATGGCGCTGAAATGTCTCAATGTCGAACAGGCGCATCCACTCGGCCAAACGCGCGCCTTGCGCTGGCATGACGGGGAAAAGCTCACCCAGTACCCAGTAGAGATCGATCCAGGTCCATTCCGGATCAATCCCGAGTTGTTGCGAAAATGCATGCTCCAGCATTTTGCGGTTGAAGGCCGAATTAAACACCACTACCGGATCGTTGCCAACAAAGCTGAGCAGGTTGGTCAGTGCGGTGGCCGGGTCGGGTTCGAGCGAGGCGTAAAGACTGTCGGCCGAAACCACCAGCTCACGGTTGATTGCGATCGCTGCCACCGACAGCAGCCGGTCGCGTGCCACGTTGGCACCCGTGGCCTCGGTATTGACCACTACATAGCGGGTTTCAAAGTGCGACTTGTTCAGATCGGGCGCAGGCAGCATGTGCCATTGCGTGAGTGTTTCGCGCAGCGCAGTATCGAGCGATGAGACGTCGGCACGATTCGAAAGAAGTCTCGACAGCCAACTCATAGTTGATAATCGAGCTTGAGCCGCAGTTGCAGTTTGCGTGCTTGACGGAAGGCTTCCTTGAGGATGCGTCGATCGAGTTCGTTGAGATCGTCGGGCTTGATCTTGTTGTCACCGAGTCGTTCGGACTCGGCACGCTCGGCGTCGAGGCACTGCGCGCGCAGGCGGAGAAGCTGGATGAAATGGAAGCCGTCGATGATCGCCGACATTTCGTCGCCGAGTACCCCCATGCGGCCGCCCGCTTCCCGCAAGCGCTGTACCGTGCTGCTCGATGCGACCTCGACCCTGAGCGCGAGGATTCGGGCAACGTCGACAAAGAGGCGTGCGCCCGACTTCTTGAGATCGATCGTGCCGTCGTCCTCAAGCACGAAGTCGCGTATCCGCCCAATTGGCGGTGCGACCGTGAGTGCGTTTTCGGCCATCATGCGCAGAAAGTTGGAGAACTTCTTGGCATTACGGTTGAGCCAGTTGCGCAGCTTGTCGCCGAGCCGCTGGTTGCCGTAAATCACCCGATAATCGAAAAAGATCGAGGCGTTGAGCAAGGCCTGGGGCTCAGGTTCGCGCATCCATTGGTCGAAGCGAGATTGCCACTGCTCCAGGGGCAGGCACAGTTCGGGGTTGCTCGCCATGATGTTGCCGGTGCACAGCGGGAATCCGCATGCTGCCAGGCTTTCGTTCACTGAGCGGGCAAATGCGAGCAGCCGAGCCTGCATCTCGTTGCGCAAGGTCGGGTCGGGGCAGACGAAGATGATGCCGTTGTCCTGGTCGGTCGACAGGGTCTGTTCGTGTCGTCCTTCAGAGCCGAAGGCCAGCCAGGCGAAGTCGATGTCTCCAAGCTGATGCCGTTCGCGCTCGAGGCCAAGAATCCGGCAGGTCAGTGCGTCGTTCAGCGCGGAAATGAACTGGGTGAGTTGTTCGGCACCTACCCCCTGCGCGAGCAGGTTCAGCGCCAATTGGCGGATATCGTCGCTCGCACGCTTGAGCCCATCGGTGTCGCTCGCGCTGTCGATGCTGGCGCGAATCTGGCGCAGGCTGATGCGCTGCAGCGAGAACAGGTCGCGTTCTGAAACCACGCCAAGGAATCTATCTTCAGCGTCGACGATCAGCAGGTGGCGCACACCATGGGTCGCCATCGCGAGCGCGGCGTCGTAAGCCGAAGCGGACGCCATCATGGTGTGGGGTCCGTTGGTCATGACCTCTGAAACCGGTCGGGAGAGATCGAAGCCCGCAAGCAGGATTCGGGTGAGCACGTCGCTCTTGGTCAGGATGCCGCAGGGGTGGGCTGATTCGTCGACGATGATCATGCTGCCAACCCGCGTCTCGGCCATCAGTTCGACCACCTTGCGGGTTGGTGTGTCGGGTGAGACCGATATTGCCGGATGCTTGATCAGCTTGTGCAGCGACGTGGTCATCGTCTGCTGTTCGGCCGCGCGCTGTGCGAAGGTGGTTTGCAGTTGCTGGCGCGACTGATGCAGCAGGCTGGCGATGTAGTGAGTGCAGAACAGGTGGAAGACCGGGCTCAACTGCATCAGATGGCGAAAGTCCGCGGCCGGCAGGCGGAAGATGAAGCTGTCCTCGGCGGCGATGTATGTGTTCGCCGACGGCCTGTTGGCCGAGATTGCACCGATCGGAAAACACTCGCCCGGCCCGAGCGGAAGAATCGCAAGTTCGGCATTGGCTGCAAGACCTGCCTGGCGGGCAAGCACCTTGCCGCGTTGGACCACGAAGAAATGTTCGGGCGGGCCCATTTCGGGGGTCAGGATGTCGCTGCCGGCCTGATGGAAGGACAACTCGAGCCGCGAGGCCAAAAACTGCAAGGCTTCGACTTCCATCTGGCTGAAAGGCGAGAAGCGACGCAAGAAGTCCGTGCTTGCGCCGATCAGCATCTCGGGTGCGCTTGCCACCATCGCGGTTATTTCCAATGAAAACGGCCAGCGATTATAGCGGTTGGAGCAGTATCGCGCTTGAATCATGTTGGCCGCAAACATGTTTGCGGCCACTACTGGGTTTCAGCGGGGTCTCGAGGTTTTTCGTGGGGTCTACAACACTTCGGCGGCGTGATCGGCAAGGCGCGAGCGCTCGCCACGTTGTAAGGTTATGTGTCCCGAGTGAGCCCAGCCCTTGAATCGATCCACCACAAAGGTGAGGCCGGAGCTGCCTTCTGTAAGGTAAGGTGTGTCGATTTGGGCAATGTTGCCGAGGCAGACCACCTTGGTGCCTGGCCCTGCACGGGTGATGAGGGTTTTCATCTGTTTGGGCGTGAGGTTCTGCGCCTCATCGATGATCAGGAACTTATTGATGAAGGTGCGGCCGCGCATGAAGTTGAGGCTCTTGATCTTGATGCGCGAGCGGATCAGGTCGCGGGTGGCCGCACGGCCCCATTCGCCACCTTCGCCGGTCGTGCCGTTTAGCACATCGAGGTTGTCTTCGAGTGCCCCCATCCAGGGTGCCATCTTCTCTTCTTCGGTGCCGGGCAAAAAGCCGATGTCTTCGCCGACCGGGACGGTGACCCGGGTCATGATGACCTCGGAATAGCGCTTGCTTTCGAGCACCTGGGTGAGAGCCGCGGCGAGCGTCAGCAGGGTCTTGCCGGTGCCGGCCTGGCCCAGCAGGGTCACAAAGTCGATGTCCGGATTCATGAGCAGGTTGAGCGCAAAGTTCTGTTCGCGATTGCGCGCGGCGATGCCCCAGACGTTGTTTTTGTGGTGGCTGAAGTCGGTCAGCGTCTGCAAGACCACTGCGCGGCCGATTTTTTCGCGCACCCAGCACTGGAACGGTGACTCTCCGTCCTGAAAAACGAATTCGTTGAGCAGTAGTTCGGAAGCGAGTGGGCCCTTGACCCGGTAGTAGGTGTGTCCTTCTTCCTTCCACGACTCCATGCCCTTGCCGTGTGCCTCCCAGAAGTCGGCAGGGGCTTCGGTCCAGCCGGTGTAGAGCAGGTCGCTGTCTTCAAGAACCTTGTCGTTGAAGTAATCCTGCGCTTCAAGCCCGAGAGCGCGGGCCTTGATGCGCATGTTGATATCCTTGGATACCAGGATCACCGCTCGTTTCGGGTTGCGCTCGGCCAGGTGCATGACGACCGCGAGAATCTGGTTGTCACCCTTGGCGGTGGGCAGCGCGTCCGGCAGCGGAAAGTTGATCGCCTCGGCCTGGAGAAACAGCTTGCCGGTGGCCAGCCCGTGTGAGGGCCCTTCGAGTCCGATGCCTTCGAGAATTCTGGCCTCGCTCGAGGTGACGATCTCGTCCATCGTCCGGCTGGCCTGGCGCGCATTGCGTGCGACCTCGGACATGCCCTTCTTGTTCGAGTCGAGTTCCTCGAGCGTCATGATCGGCACGAAGATATCGTGCTCCTCGAAGCGAAAGAGGCTGGTCGGATCATGCATCAACACGTTGGTGTC
>JAEUNS010000235.1 GCA_016790005.1 Zoogloeaceae bacterium | reverse complement strand
ACGCCCGAGCAGAAGGCCCATTACCTGCCCCGGCTGGTGACCGGCGAGCTCATCGGCTCGTTCGCGCTGACCGAGCCCGACAGCGGCTCGGACGCCGCCAGCCTGCGCACCACCGCCGTGCGAGATGGCGACTTCTATGTGTTGAACGGCACCAAGCGCTACATCACCAACGCCCCCGAAGCCGGCATCTTCACCGTGATGGCACGCACCGACCCCACCAAGAAGGGCGCCGACGGCATCTCGGCCTTCATCGTCGAGCGGGGTGCGCCCGGCCTGTCGCTCGGGCACCCCGACGAAAAGATGGGCCACAAGGGCTCGCACACCTGCGACGTGATCTTCGAGGACTGCCGCGTGCCGGCGGCCAACCTGATCGGCGGGCGTGAAGGCATCGGTTTCAAGACCGCGATGAAGGTGCTCGACAAGGGCCGCATCGCCATCGCCGCGATATCGGTCGGGGTGGCCGAGCGCATGCTCGCAGACGCGCTGCGCTATGCCTGCGAGCGCAAGCAGTTTGGCAAGCCGATCGCCGAGTTCCAGCTCATCCAGGCGATGCTCGCCGACAGCAAGGCCGAGCTCTACGCCGCGCGCTGCATGGTGATCGACGCGGCGCGCAAGCGCGATGCGGGCCTCGATGTCGGCACCGAGGCTTCGTGCGCCAAGATGTTCGCCTCCGAGATGTGCGGCCGGGTGGCCGACCGGGCAGTGCAGATCTTCGGCGGCGCGGGCTATCTGTCCGAATACGGCATCGAGCGCTTCTATCGCGATGTACGACTGTTCCGACTCTTCGAAGGCACTACCCAGATTCAGCAACTCGTCATCGCTCGAAACATGATCCGTGAATTCGCGGCCTGAGACCCAGGCCAAACGGGCCGACCGCGACTGCGGTCGGCCTGCGGGACGTTTGCGTGCCCACAAGGAGGAGAACATGACAGAAAAGACTGCGACAGCAGCTCCATTCATTCTCGAAACAACCGGACTGGTCAAGGAGTTCCGGGGTTTCGTGGCGGTGAATGGGGTGGACCTGAAGGTCAGGCGTGGGCACATCCACGCCCTGATCGGACCCAACGGAGCGGGCAAGACAACCTGCTTCAATCTGCTGACCAAGTTCCTGCCGCCCACCCGCGGCACGATCCGCTTCAATGGCAAGGACATCACCAACGAGGCGCCGCAGCGCATCGCGCGCATGGGCATGGTGCGCTCCTTCCAGATCTCGGCGGTGTTCCCGCACCTGACGGTACTGGAGAACGTGCGCATCGCGCTGCAGCGCAGCCTCGGCACGACGTTCCACTTCTGGAAGTCCGGCCGAACGCTCGACCAGCTCAACGAGCGTGCGATGGCCCTGCTCGCCGAGGTGGGGCTCGAGAGTTACGCGCGCATGGTCGCGGTCGAGATGCCCTACGGCCGCAAGCGTGCGCTCGAGATCGCCACCACGCTGGCACTCGACCCGGAAATGCTGCTGCTCGATGAACCCACCCAGGGCATGGGGCATGAGGATGTAGACCGGGTGATGGAGCTGATTCGCAAGGTGTCGGCCAACCGCACCATCCTGATGGTGGAGCACAACATGAAGGTGGTTTCCGGCATCTGTGATGCGATCACGGTGCTTGCACGCGGCGCGGTGCTGGCCGAAGGCGACTATGCATCGGTGTCTGCCAACCCGGTGGTGATCGAGGCCTATATGGGTTCCGAGGCTGCACAACTGGTCGCGGAGGGCCACTGACATGAGCGCAACCGAATACCTGCGAGTCGAGCGGCTGCATGCGTTCTATGGTGAATCCCACATTCTCCACGGCATCGATTTCACCGTGCGGCGGGGCGAGTGCGTGAGCCTGCTCGGACGCAACGGGGCCGGCCGAACCACCACCCTGCGCGCACTGATGGGGCTCACCGGACGGCGTACCGGTTCGATCATGCTGAACGGGCGCGAGATCATCGACATGCCATCGCACCGCATCGCGCAACTGGGTGTGGGCTATTGCCCGGAAGAGCGGGGCATCTACTCCGGCCTCACGACCGAAGAAAACCTGTTGCTGCCACCGCGCGTCGGCAGTGGCGGACTGAGCGTCGAAGAGCTGTACGAGATGTTTCCGAATCTCGCTGAGCGTCGCCACAGCCAGGGCACCCGGCTTTCGGGCGGAGAGCAGCAGATGCTGGCATTGGCGCGCATCCTGCGCACCGGTGCGCGCCTGCTGCTGCTCGACGAGATCTCGGAAGGGCTTGCGCCGGTGATCGTGCAGAAGCTCGCCGAGGTGATCCGCGACCTCAAGTCGCGTGATTACACCATCGTGCTGGTCGAGCAGAACTTCCGTTTTGCGGCTCCGCTGGCCGACCGGATGTTCGTGGTCGAGCATGGCCAGATCGCCACCGAGATCGCCCAGGATGAGCTCGCTGGCAGGATGGGCGAGTTGCAGACCTTGCTCGGCGTATGAGCACCGTGATCGCCAACGGGTCCGTCGCGCCGGTTTGTGCGCCGGCGGGCCGTTCAATCAAATCCACAGGAGTCCGGTCAGATGGCTGATTTTCTCGGAGTACCTTTACCTGCCTTGCTGGGCCAGCTGATGTTGGGCCTGGTCAATGGGTCTTTCTATGCGCTGCTCAGTCTCGGGCTGGCGGTGATCTTCGGCATGTTGCACATCATCAATTTCACCCACGGTGCGCTCTACATGATGGGGGCAATGCTTGCATGGATGGCATCCGCCTATCTGGGCCTCGGCTACTGGTGGTCTCTGGTGTTCGTTCCCATCGTGGTCGGCGCGTTCGCGGTGGTGATCGAGCGTAGCCTCTTGCAATGGATCTACAAGCTGGACCACCTATACGGGCTTTTGCTCACCTTCGGACTGGCGCTGATCATCGGTGGCGTGTTCCGTCATTTCTTTGGTGTGGGTGGCCAGCCGTATTCGATTCCGCCCGAGCTCACCGGCGCGATCAATCTGGGTTTCATGTACCTGCCCAAGTATCGGGCATGGGTGATCGCGGTGTCGGTCGTGGTGTGCCTGGCGACTTGGTACATGATCGAGAAGACGCGGCTGGGCTCGTATCTGCGCGCGGCGACCGAGAATCCCGCGCTTACCCAGGCCTTCGGCATCAACGTGCCGATCATGGTGATGCTGACCTTCGGATTCGGCGCCGCGCTGGCCGGGCTTGCCGGGGTGCTGGCCGCACCCACCACCCAGGTCAGCCCGCTGATGAGTTCCGACATGATCATCACCGTGTTTGCAGTGGTCGTGATCGGCGGCATGGGGTCGATTCTCGGCTCGGTACTTACCGGGCTCGGTCTCGGTCTGGTCGAAGGGCTCACCAAGGTGTTCTATGCCGAGGCGAGCTCGACGGTGGTGTTCGTGGTGATGGTCATCGTGTTGCTGGTGCGCCCAGCGGGTCTGTTCGGAAAGGAAAAATGATGAATACGAAAGTCTCGATTGCCTATCTGGCAGGCCTGGCGCTACTGGTCGCGGCGCCGACCGTCATCTACCCGGTGCTGGTCATGAAGGTGTTGTGCTTCGCGCTGTTTGCGTGCGCGTTCAACTTGTTGCTCGGCTACACCGGTCTGTTGTCGTTCGGCCATGCGATCTTTCTCGGCACCTCGGCCTATGTGGCCGGGTATGTGATCAAGGTCCTGGAGTTCGGACCGCTTGCCGGGATTGCGGTCGGCACCGTTGCCGCGGGTGCGCTCGGCTGGGTGATCGGATCGCTCGCGATCCGGCGTCAGGGCATCTACTTCGCGATGATCACGCTGGCGCTTGCCCAGTTGATGTACTTCATCTATGTCCAGGCACCCTTCACCGGTGGCGAGGACGGGCTGCAGGGCATTGCGCGCGGCAGCATGTTCGGCATCGATCTGACCAACGATCTTGCGCTTTACTACGTTGTAGTCGGGTTCTTTGCGGCAGCCTTCTGGCTGATCCAGCGGACCATCCACTCGCCCTTCGGTCAGACCCTGAAGGCGATTCGCGAGAACGAGCAACGGACGATCTCGCTTGGCTACGATGTCGATCGCTACAAGTTGCTTGCGTTCGTCCTCTCGGCCGCAATCGCCGGCCTGGCTGGCGCGCTCAAGGCCTTGTTGTTCGGATTTGCGACGCTTGGCGACATCCACTGGCACACCTCGGGCGAAGTGGTGTTGATGACGCTGCTGGGCGGCATGGGGACGGTGTTCGGGCCGGTCGTTGGCGCTACGGTCATCGTCACGCTCCAGACCGAGCTCTCGGACAAGGTCGGGTCACTGGTGTCGGTGATCATGGGCTGCATCTTCGTGTTCTGCGTGTTGGTGTTCAGGCGTGGCATCGTTGGAGAGGGTGTTGCCCTCTACAAACGCATGATTGGTGAGAAGGTGCATTGATGCGCCCGGGAGGAGCACATCTGCGATGTGGTTCAGTCAAAATAATTGATATATAAACTATATATCTGTAATCTAAGTGTCCGTACAAATGCTTCGGCGCTGCGCTGCGGCAGGTTCGGACGAGTCCTTACATAAATAAAAAGCTTGCCCAGCGCGATGTGCCGGCCGGCTTGCTTGTTTCCCGCATACCCGCCCGGATGGGCAGCTCCAGGAGAAAAGTCATGGAAGAGGTCGTTGTCGAACGCCCCGAAGACGGCATTGCCGTGCTGCGGCTCAACCGGCCCGAGGCGCGTAACGCACTGAGCCAGGCGGTGCGGCAGCAGCTCGCGGCGCAATTCACAGCGTTGACACTTGACGCTTCGGTGCGGGTGATCGTACTCACCGGGGGCGACAAGGTGTTTGCGGCGGGTGCGGACATTCGTGCGATGGCGGACAGCAGTCCGATCGACATCCTGCTGCTCAACAACCAGCGGATGTGGCAGGCGATTTCGTCCTGCCCGAAGCCGGTGATCGCTGCGGTCAACGGCTATGCGCTCGGCGGTGGCTGCGAGCTTGCGATGCATGCGGACATCATCGTGGCGGGCGAGGGCGCGCTGTTTGGTCAGCCGGAGGTCAAGGTGGGAATCATTCCCGGCGCCGGCGGCACCCAGCGGCTCACCCGCGCGGTCGGAAAGTTCAAGGCGTTCAAGATGTTGCTGACCGGTCAGGCGGTGAGTGC
>JAEUNS010000376.1 GCA_016790005.1 Zoogloeaceae bacterium | reverse complement strand
GCCGGTCCGGCACTGGCACATCATGGCTGGAGTGCCTACGATGCAGGCCAGACCCTGACCCTCGAGGTCCCGCTCAAGGTGGTCAACTATCGCAATCCACATGCCGATGTGCGCATAGAGCATGAGGGCAAAACCTGGGAGGTCGTGCTTGCGCCGGTCAGCCGTCTACAAGCCCGCGGTCTTCCCGAAAGCGATCTGACCGAGGGCAAGACGGTGACCATCGTCGGCTATCCGCGCAGGGATGGCACGGCCGAGATTCGTGCCGAGCGCATCATCGTCGACGGGCGCACCATCGAATTGCGCTAGATCCGTGGAGATCGCAATTGCCTGGGCCGGGTGGCTCGAAGCCTCGGCGCTGGGCGAGCAGATGCGCGACTCGGCGCTGCTTTACCCGCTGGCCAACCTGTTGCACCTGAGTGGTCTGGTGATGTTGCTGGGCAGCATGCTGTTTCTCGACTTGCGCCTTCTGGGTGTGGCGCGCGAGTTCGATCTCGAGGCCTTGTCGCGGCGACTCACCCCGGTGGCCATTTGCGGCCTGCTGATTCTGATGCTTAGCGGCTTGTGTTTGTTCGCCGCCGACGGTGCGCCGTTGGCCGTCAATCGATTGATGCAGATCAAGTTGCTGCTGGTCGCGCTTGGCGTCATCAACGCGCTATGCTTTCGCCGCTGGTGGAGTGCGCGCTTGCCCGCCTGGGACGACCATCCGCCCCTGTTGGGGCGTTTGCAGGCTCTGGGGTCCTTGCTGGCGTGGTTTGCAGTGATGGCGCTGGGGCGCTTGCTCGCTTATCTTTGAGCTTTTCCAGAAAGCGTCTTCAACGTTTCCGCTCCCGGCAGTGGGCGGACGTTTTGGCGTGGCCCTGCATCGGTTTGGGTAGAAAGCGTCCGAGCAGGATCTGTGTGTGGCACTAGCGTTTGTTGTGTCGGGCTTTGGCCTGTATTGGAAGACGGACATATCGGGCCGATTGATATATCGGCTGTCCGGGTGGGTGATTGATTTTCGGTATCACCTGCCAAAGACGCCCAAGCGTGGTTCGGGTGAGTAAGCCCCGGTGCCATCCCGCACCGGGGCGGTTGATCGTATCGGGAGACACCATGAAACACGATTTCAGTGGCGCGCGTCGCCGCTTTCTGAGTTCGGCAGGCAGTTTGGCTGCCCTAGCAGCGGTCCCACCTGCACTGGCACAGGCGCCGGCGGCAGTGACTGCGGCGACCCTGCCGTTCTTCATAGGCAGCGCCACACAAACCCTGATGCCCAAGGGCAAGGCTCCGCGCGTGGTGATCTGCGGCGGCGGCTGGGGCGGTGTTACGGCTGCCAAGTACCTGCGCCAACTCGCACCGCAACTCGAGGTGGTGATGCTCGAGCGCAATCCGGTGTTCTTCTCATGCCCGATGAGCAACAAATGGCTCGTTGACGTCGTAGACACCCAGTTTTTGACCCACGACTACCTCGCGGTGTCGGAGCGCCACGGCTATCGCTTCGTGCAGACCGAGATTCTCGAGATCGAACGCGATCACAAGCGCGTACTCACCGCCCTCGGTGCGGTGGACTACGACTACCTGATTCTTGCGCCCGGCATCCGCTACAACTACGAGGCCTGGTTTGGCAACGACCGGCGTATGGCCGAGGCCACCCGGGCGCGTTTTCCGGCAGCCTACATTCCCAATGCCGAGCATTTCAGGCTCAAGCAGTCATTGCATGACTTCAAGGGTGGCACTCTGGTAATGACCCTGCCGCCACCGCCACAGCGCTGTCCGCCCAGCCCCTACGAGCGTGCCTGCCTGATTGCCTCGATGTTCAAGCACAAGGGCATTCCCGGGCGCATCCTGATCCTCGATCACAAGGATGGTGTGCGGCCGATTGGCCCCGGCTTCAAGAGTGCGTTCGAGGAGTTGTACAAGGACATCATCACCTATGTGCCGAGCGCACGCATCGAGGAGATCGACCCGTTCAAGAAGCACATCAAGACCGAAGCGGGGGATTTCGACTTCGATCATGCGATCCTGATGGCGCCGCATCAGGCGGGCGACCTTGCCTGGAAAGCCGGGTTGGTGCCGCCGCCCGGTCAGGGCAAGCCGGCTGGCTGGGCCGATGTTGATCCACTGTTCCTGCACGACCGGCAGGACAAGAACGTCTATGTGATTGGAGACGCCGTCGGTTTCGTCTCGTCGCAGTTTGGCTTCTATCCCAAGGCGGGGCATGTCGCTAACCGTCATGCCCGCATCGTGGCAAGATACATCGCCGAGCGCGAAGCAGGGCGCGAGCCGAGCTACAGCCTGCCCGACAACCTGTGCTTCATGATGGTCAATACCGAGCCGCAAGAGGGCATTTCGGTGCAGTTCGACTACAAGGTCAATGACCAAGGCATCATCGAGCAAACCCAACTCGATTTCAACGAGCGGTCTGCCGCAACGATTCCGGAAGACTTCAATTGGGCCCGTACGATCTTCAACGACATGTTCACTTGAGAGCCCGGTCGGATTGGTGGGGCGAGCCGGAGCGATCGCGGCTCGCCGCCCGGGCCTTACTTGGCGGTGTAGATCTCGTCGAACACGCCGCCGTCCGAGAAGTGCTTCTTTTGTGCAGCCTGCCAGCCACCGAGGTCGTTGATGTTCACCAGCTTGACGTCAACGAACTGGTCCTTGAACCTGCCGGCCACTTCCGGGTCGGTCGGGCGATAGAAGTGCTTGCCGGCGAGTTCCTGGCCTTCCTTCGAGTACAGGAACTCCAGATAGGCGGTCGCGACGGCACGGGTGCCTTTCTTGTCGACGATCTTGTCAACCACCGTGACCGGCGGTTCGGCCAGGATCGACAGCGACGGCACGACAATCTCGAACTTGTCATTGCCGAATTCCTTCAGCGCGAGGAAGGCTTCGTTCTCCCATGACAGGAACACGTCGCCGATGCCGCGCTGAACAAAGGTCGTGGTCGATCCGCGTGCGCCAGAGTCGAGCACCGCAACATTCTTGAACAGGTTGGTGATGTAGCCGCGCACCTTGGCCTCGTCACCACCGAACGCCTTTTCCGCCCAGGCCCAGCCGGCCAGATAGTTCCAGCGGGCGCCACCCGAGGTTTTCGGGTTGGGGGTGATCACGCTGACACCTTCCTTGATCAGGTCGCCCCAGTCCTTGATGCCCTTGGGGTTGCCCTTGCGCACCAGAAACACGATGGTGGATGTATACGGCGAGCTGTTGTGCGGCAGGCGTGCCTGCCAGTTGGTCTCGAGGATGCCGCGCTCTGCAATCGCGTCAATGTCATAGGCGAGGGCCAGTGTCACCACGTCCGCCTCGAGCCCGTCGATCACCGAGCGCGCCTGCTTGCCGGCGCCGCCATGAGACTGTTGAATCGTGAGCTTCTCGCCGGTCTTGGCCTCCCAGTGCTTGACGAATACCGGGTTGTATTCCTGGTAGAGCTCGCGGGTAGGGTCGTAGGACACATTGAGCAGCGTGGTCTGGGCATGTGCCGTGGTAAGGGCGGCGAAGCCGAGGAAGAGGCCTGCAAAGAGCGACTTGGCGCGAAAGGTGTGCTTCATGGTGAATCTCCTGTTCAAATAACGGTGAGGTATTAAAGAACAGGTTTTATAGATCACAAAATGAGATTAACTGAGGTGCTTAGCTGATTTGTTGCGTTCGCAGCGCTGTTCGGCCGTGTGTCGAACTACAAAAAATGCTGATCGCTGGTTTCAAGCGCCGTGACAATGTTCCCTACCTCGGCCAGGGTGTACCGGCCGGCGTGCGCAATGTCGCGACCGGCATCAGAA
>JAEUNS010000370.1 GCA_016790005.1 Zoogloeaceae bacterium | reverse complement strand
GAGTGCATCGAGTTCGGTGCGGCTGAACGACTGGCCCTCGGCGGTGCCCTGCACCTCGATGAAGCCGCCGCCTGCCATCATGACCACATTCATGTCGGTGTCACAGGTCGAATCTTCGTCGTAGTCGAGGTCGAGCACCGGCTCGCCGGCGACGATGCCGACCGAGACCGCTGCAACCAGGGTGTGCATCGGGTTGCTCGCCAGCTTGCCGGCTGTGACCAGGCCTTCGAGCGCATCATGCACCGCCACGCATGCGCCGGTGATCGACGCGGTACGGGTGCCGCCATCGGCCTGCAGCACGTCGCAGTCGATGATGACCTGGCGCTCGCCCAGGGCCTTGAGGTCGACCACCGCGCGCAGGCTGCGGCCGATCAGCCGCTGAATCTCCTGGGTGCGGCCGCTCTGCTTGCCCTTGGCGGCCTCGCGCGCGCTGCGGGTGTGGGTCGAGCGCGGCAGCATGCCGTACTCGGCGGTGAGCCAGCCCTGACCCTTGCCACGCAGAAAGGGCGGGACGTTGTCTTCGATGCTGGCGGTGCACAGCACCCGGGTATCGCCGAATTCGACGAGCACCGAGCCCTCGGCATGGCGTGTGAAGTTGCGGGTGATTCGAATCGGGCGAAGCTGTTCGGGCTTGCGGTTGCTGAGGCGCATTGAGGTCCTATTTGCTGAATTTCTGAATGGCTGAATTGATCTCGGCAATCGCACGCTCGATCTCGTCTTCGGTGAGGTCGAAGGCGTTGGTCGAGCTGCGATTGCGGTCGAAGGTGTCGAGCCGGGTCGTGAATCTGTCCTGTGCCATGGTGCGGGTCGAGATCGACTCGCCGGTGGCCGCAGCGGTGTCATCCTGCCAGCACATCGCCACCATCGAAAGGTTGTCGCACAGTTTGCCGGCAAGCTCTTCGGAACGGTCGAGTAGTTTCGGCACCGCCTGCATCACATCGGCGCCGGACAGTCCCGCGAGCACGTCTTCATTCTTGAGCGGGCCCCACAAACCGTCCGAACACAGCATCACGATGTCGCCATCGCGCAGCTGAAAGGGCTTCGAGTACTCGATCTGAGGTGGATGATTGCCGCCCAGGCAGCTGTAGATGCGGTTGCGGCCGGGGTGATTCGCCGCGCCGACCTCGTCGATCAGGCCTTGGTCCATCATCATCTGCACGCGCGAGTGATCGCGGGTGCGCACCGCGATGCGGCCGCGCCGCAACACATACAGACGTGAGTCGCCCGCATGCGCCCAATAAGCAAAACCCTCCTGGACGACACAGGCCACCACGGTGGTGCGCGGGGCTTCGGGTAGTTGCTTGTCGAAGGCGTAATCGACGATGGCGTTGTGGGCGTTGGTGAGCGCCCGCGACAGAAAGAACACTGGGTCGGGCAGGGCCGGCGCAGCCTCGCGCTGAAAGGCCTCGGTAATGAACTGCACCGAGATCTGCGCGGCAATCTCGCCATGCAAATGACCGCCCATGCCGTCGGCGACAATCATCAACAGCGCGTCGCGCGAGTAGCTGTAGGCGGTGCGGTCCTGATTCGCCTTGCGCCGGCCAATGCGGCTTTCCTGAAAAATGGTGAACTTCACTGGGCTGACCTCAAGTTCGTCCGATGAAGGACTTGAGTCTCGTGCCGATATCGGCATACCAGGTGGCCGGCATCGCCTCGCCGGCCTCCTTGCGCATCAGGGCCTTTTGCAGCGAATAGACGCTTTGTGGGCGTTGCAGCGGGTCGAGCTTCAAGCACCATTCGATGGTCTGGAGCAATTGCTCGGAGTAGCGCGAGGCGTGCGTGCGCGTGACCGGCACCAGGGTGTCTTCCTTGACCCGTTCGTCCGAGCGCGGTGGGGCGGTGCCCACCACACAGGCATAGAGGCTCGCACCCACGCTGTAGATGTCGCTCCATGGACCGAGCGCGTCGCGATGCTGGTATTGCTCGGGTGAGGCAAAGCCAGGGGTGTACATCGGTTTGAGGATGGGTTGATCGGTCATCAGGGTCTGGCGGGCCGCACCGAAATCGAGCAGCACCGGTGTGCCGTCGGTACGCAGGTAGATGTTCGACGGCTTGATGTCGAGATGCAGCAGCTTGTGGGCATGGACTTCGCGCAAGCCATTGAGCATGCGGGTGAATACCCCGCGGATGAAGCGCTCGCGCACTTCGCCACGATGTTTGCTGATGTATTCGTTGAGGGTGCGCCCCTGTTCGAACTGCATCACCATATACACGGTTTCGTTGGCCCGGAAAAAGTTCATGACGCGTACGACGTTGGGATGCATCAGCTTGGCCAGCGCACGCCCTTCTTCAAAGAAGCACTTCATGCCGTAGCGAAACGCGGGCTGGTTCTCGGCGGGCACCAGCGGCGAGGTCTGGCCTTCCTTGCGCAGTGCGAGCGAGTTGGGCAGGTACTCCTTGACCGCCACCGGTGTGCCGTCGGCGTCGAAAGCCAGATAGACGATCGAAAATCCACCAAGCGAAAGCTGTCGCTCGATGCGATATTGATCGAGTTGATATCCGGGTGGCAGCGCGGCGTTGATTTGCGGAGGCATCGTATCGAGGCTTGGTCGGGGCGCCTGGCGCCGCTCCATTCAAGGTTGCTCAGTTTAATCCGAGATCGGGCCGGTGATCGCCATCATGTGAGCGCAGTGCGCAACTTGTCGCGAGATTGGCTCTTCTTCAGGGTAGAGGACGGAAAGATGCCGGTGCCTTGCGCGAATTCTCATGTTAGTGAGTCCCGATCACACCCGCGCATGCGGGATAATCGCGCCAGTTCATCCACTTTAACCGGAGTCATAGATGATCCATAGCATGACCGGCTTTGCAGTACAGAAGCGTGATCTTGGCCACGTGAGCCTGCATCTCGAATTGCGCAGCGTGAATTCGCGCTATCTCGATCTGTTTTTTCGCATGGGCGACGATCTGCGCGCCTGCGAACCTGCGATTCGCGAGCTGCTCACCGCGCGACTGGGCCGCGGCAAGGTCGAGTGTCGCATCAACCTGCAGCACACCGGCGCAGGAGATACCGATCTCGCACTCAATTCGGCCCTGCTGACCCAGCTTGCCACGGCCCAGGAAAGCATATTGGCCAAGCTGCCGTCCAGTGCCCGCCTGACGGTGGGCGAGATCCTGCGCTGGCCCGGCATGCTGGCGGATGACGGGCTGGATTTCGAGCAATTGCTGCCCGAACTCACCGCGCTGGCGCGCGACGCAATCGACGATCTGGTCGCCAGCCGCCGCCGTGAAGGTGAAAAGCTGGCCGCGATGATCACGGAGCGCATCGAGCGGATGCGCGCACTGGTGATCGAAGTGCAGCCACGTGTGCCCGCCATCGTGGCCGAACACCAGGAAAAGCTCGCCGCCCGCCTGCGCGATGCCGCTGCCGGCCTGGATGAAGACCGCATTCGCCAGGAAGTGGCGCTTTACGCCCAGCGGATCGACGTGGCCGAGGAACTCAGCCGGCTCAACACCCACCTCGACGAGGTCGTGCGCATTCTCAAGACCGGCGGCGCC
>JAEUNS010000332.1 GCA_016790005.1 Zoogloeaceae bacterium | reverse complement strand
GCAAGCTGCTGCGCCTCGGGTCCGGGCAGCAGCATGCAGTAGTTCAGTGCGTGCAGGAAGCGCCGCTCCGAGATCCAGCGCCGCCGCTCGACCAACTCCTGATGCATGATGGCGATCTGTCCGGCCGGCCCACCGAAGCTGATGAAACCGAGCTTGAGCCAGAAACGGAAGGCCTGCCAGAAATCGACCGTCTGCACGGGAACTGTGGGGTGCTCACTCGCGGGTGCTGGCTGCGTCATGCAATGGTCGCTTTGTTCTGGGTCGATCGATGGGTACGTGACCATTGCCCTCACGGTTTGCAAGTCATGCGGCAAACTCAATAGGCTGAGGGCGTCAGGTCGGTCACCGTATGAATATCGGCATAGTAGCGTGCAGCGACATCCGGATGCGAGCGCAGGCGCCCTTTCAACATGCTTTCGCCGGCGCTGAAGAACAGCGGATTGTGCGGGTCAGTTGCCGGACCGGTCGCGTCGGCCAGCGCTTCGGTGAACACCACCCCGTGGCGACTCACTGCGCTCCCCTCGCCCGCTTGCGGGAGAGGGGTTGGGGGTGAGGGAACGGTCTGGTGGCTTTAATGCTTCATGGTGGCCAGTCGCCATGACCGTCAGCCCGGCGCGCCCGCGAAGGGCGAACGGATGTCGGAAAGAAACTGCTGCGCCCGCGGGTGCTGCGGGCTGTTGAAGAACGCGTCCGGCGTGGCACGCTCGAGCACCCGGCCCTCGTCCATGAAGATCACCCGGTCGGCGACCTCGCGCGCGAAACCCATCTCGTGCGTCACGCACACCATGGTCATGCCATCGCGGGCGAGATCGCGCATCACCGCCAGCACTTCGCCCACCATTTCGGGGTCCAGTGCGCTGGTCGGTTCGTCGAACAGCATCAGCGGCGGCTGCATCGCAAGCGCCCGCGCGATGGCAACCCGTTGCTGCTGTCCGCCCGACAGTTCAGCTGGATAGGCGTGGGCCTTGTGGACGAGCCCAACCCGGTCGAGCAGCGCGAGTGCGCGTTCGCGCGCTTCCGCCGGCTTGAGGCCGCGCAGCCGGATCGGTGCGAGGGTGCAATTACCCAGCACGTCGAGGTGAGGAAACAGGTTGAACTGCTGAAACACGAAGCCGATACGCGAGCGAAACGCGTTGATGTCAAGGCCAGGGCGATGAATGTCATGGCAGTCGATCAGGATCCGCCCCGACCGGATCGGCTCGAGGCGGTTGAGCGTGCGGATCAGGGTCGACTTGCCCGACCCGGACGGGCCGCACACGACCACTACCTCGCCCTTGCCCACCGACTCGCTGATATCGACCAGCGCATGGTAGCTGCCGAACCATTTATTCACTTTCTCGATTTCAATCATGCTGCAACCCGGATCGATGCGCCGCGGTTGAAGCGCCGGTCCAGCCAGTAGGCAAAGCGCGACAAACCGAAGCACAGAGTGAAATAGGTGAGGCCAAGGATCAGATAGACCTGCATTGGCATCGTGAACACCTGGGTGTTGATCTGCGCGGCGATGAACGAAACCTCGGTCAAACCGATGATGTAGCCGAGCGAGGTTTCCTTGATCGTCGACACGAACTGGTTGACCAGCGATGGCAGCATGTGTCGCAGCGCCTGCGGCAACACCACCAGACGCATTGCGCCAAGCCAGCTCAACCCGAGTGAGCGCGCGCACTCCATCTGCCCGGCCGGCAGCGACTTGATGCCGGCGCGGACGATCTCGGCGAGATAGACGGCATCGAACACCACCAGCGCGACCAGCATGGTGGTGAACTGATCGGTCTTGTGGCCCGTCAGCACCGGCAGCGAGAAATAGGCCCAGAACACCACCATCAGCAACGGTGTGCCGCGCACCACGAAAATCACCGCGGTCACCGGCCAACGCAGCGCCGCGAATGGACTCACACGCGCGATGCCCAACAGCAAGCCCAGCGGTAGCGCCAGAACCAGGCCGAGCGAGGCCAGGATCAGCGTCAATGAAAGTCCGCCCAGCGGGCCGTTGGGGTACTGGCCGACCAGAAAGAACAGCCAATAGGTATCGATCAGCTCGATCATGTCGGCCTCACCGGGTAACGGTGCTGGTACCAACTGGCGGCACCGGTAATCAGCAGCGACACGCTCAGATAGGCAAGCGTGGCGAACACGAAGGCCTCAAAGCTGCGAAAGCTAGCCGACTCGACCTGGGCGGCCTGGTACATCAACTCGCTCACGCCGATCACGGTTGCAATGCTGGTGCCCTTCCACAGGTTGAGCGTTTGCGAGATCAGCGGCGGCACGGTCACCCGCGTGGCCTGGGGCAAAATCACCAGCCGCATCGTCGCGAGGAAGCCGAAGCCCATCGCCCGCCCGGCTTCAAACTGAACCGCCGGAACGGCGCGAATGCCGCTGCGGATATCCTCCGACATGAACGCCGAGGTGTAGAGGGTGAGCGCGATCACGGCGCTGATCGCCTCGATGTTCATTGCATACAGCCAGTGCTTCACGCTCTCGGGGTAGAGCTCGGGCGCGCCGAAGTACCAGAACAACATGTGCGCCAGCAGCGGCACGTTGCGGATCGACTCGACATAGGCACAGCCGAACCAGCGCAGGGCGCGCAGCGGCGAAAGCCTCAGGAGCGCGACGATCGTGGCGAGTGGCAGTGACAACACGAAGGTGATCGCCAGCAACTGCAATGACAGTTTCAGTCCACTGACCAACAGGTCGTGATAGGGGCCGGCAAGGACGAGAGCGGGATCGAAGTCGGGCATGCAGGATTGACGCGCTGCCCGGTTGGGCAGCATCGGTCATGAGATCAGGAAACGATTCGTTTGAATCAGGACGGCCTCGCATGTGCTGCGGCAAGGCGGTGGAGTGCCTCCGATCAGCCCTCGATCTTGTCGGAATCGATCTTGAAGTCGCGCGACTGGAACTGCAGACGGGTGTCCGGGCCATACCACTTGAAGAAGATCTTCTCGGCCTCACCCGAGGCCTCGAGCTCACGCAACACGCCGTCGACCGCCGCCTTGAGGCTGGCCTCGCCCTTCTTGATACCCAGCGCAAGGGGCTCGACGCTGATGTTCTGCGGGAGAATCCGATAATTCTTCTTCGCGTCGCCAAGCTTGGCATGGTCATTCAGCAGGCTGGCTTCGTCATTCACATAGCCCACGCCCTTGCCCTGCTGCAAAGCCAGAAATGCCTGCTGGGTGGTCTCGAAAGTCACCACATCCACATTCGGTACCGCCTTACGGATGTTGGGCTCCTGGGTGCCGCCCTTGACCGTCAGCACCTTCTTGCCCGTCAGATCCGCGACATTTTCAATTCCACCATCCTTTTTGACCAGCACCTTCTGCCCGGTTACGAAGGTGGTCAGCGAAAAATCGACCTGCGATTCGCGCTCCTTGTTGTGGGTGAGCGAAGCCGCCAGCAGATCGACCCGCCCTTGCTGAATCTCGGGAATTCGCGCAGCCACTGCAAGCTGCTTGAACACCGGCTTCACCCCGAGCTTGTCGGCAATCGCAGTGGCGATGTCCACCTCGTAGCCAATGAATTCACGGGTCTTGGGGTCGACGAAACTGTTCGGCTCGTCGGTGCCGAGCACACCGACGACGATCTCGCCCTTGCTCTTGATGTCGGCCAGCAGATCGGCATAGGCACTCGAGGCCGCCAGGCCGATTACACCGGCGGTGATGAAAGTCAGCAGGGATCGGATACGCATTGAGAAACTCCTTCAGGGTTGTGAATGATGGTCGAGGCGGACGTGTCCGGAAACGACGGTCGAACATCGGCCGACTCAGTGGGGTGCGAGCCTATCGGGGCGGCAATCCGACCGGAACCAATCAATACGTATAAGCAAGCCTGAATTTTTTCTAATTCCTCCCTCGCCGCTCTCTGCCGGCAGAAACCCGGGCACCGGTGTGCTTGCCCGGCATGCCTGCGAGATGTTCGGCAAGCACGCTGATCAGGAATGGCGGCCAGAATCGCACCTGCTTCAGCGAACAGTACGCCGACATCGCACGCGGCGAACGCTGCGCCACACCATCGGAAATCATGCATTGGATATTCATTTTCATTGTTTGGTCACCCTGAAGGCCTCCAATAACATCTAACCCCATGGGAGTCCGGCCTCACGCCGGCTGCGCACAACCGCAGCCCCGACGAACGGATGTAGCGAACGGCGTGAAGCCAAACACTTCTGCGATACACCCCCTACCGGACTGACAAAACATGAATCCCGACATTTTCTGGTTCCTGCCTACTTCTGGCGATACCCGCTATCTCGGCAAATCGGCTTTCGGACGCCCCGCCACCAATGCCTATCTTCGCCAGATCGCGGTGACCGCGGACGAACTCGGCTACGACGGCTTGCTGATTCCGACCGGCAGCAGCTGTCTCGACCCGTGGGTGACGGCCGCCAGCCTGGTGGCGGTGACCAAGCGGATCAAGCTCCTGGTGGCGCTGCGCACATCGCTCAGCGGCCCCACCGCCTCGGCGCGTCAGGCAGCGACGCTCGACGAAGCGCTGGGTGGGCGCCTGCTGCTGAACGTGGTGCCTGGCGGGGATGCGACCGAGCTCGCTGCGGACGGCGTGTTTCTGAGCCACGACGAGCGCTACGAGGCCGCCGACGAATTCCTGACCGTGTGGCGCAGGCTGCTGGAAGGCGAGAGCGTCGACTTCGAGGGCAAACATGTCACGGTGAAGGACGCGCGCAACTTCTTTCCGCCGGTGCAGCAACCGCATCCGCCACTCTATTTCGGTGGCTCGTCACCGGCTGCGCATGAACTCGCGGCCAAGCATGTCGACGCCTACCTGACCTGGGGCGAGCCGCCCGCAGCGGTCGCCGCGAAGATTGCCGATGTGCGTCGCCGTGCGGAAAAATATGGCCGAACGGTGCGCTTTGGCATTCGTCTGCATGTGATCGTGCGTGAAACCAACGCCGAAGCCTGGGCAGACGCAGAACGCCTGATCAGCCGGCTCGACGACGACGACATCCGCAATGCGCAGGAGAATTTCGCCAAGATGGATTCGGTGGGTCAGCGTCGCATGGCCGAACTCCATGGTGGCCGGCGCGACAAGCTCGAGATCAGCCCCAACCTGTGGGCCGGCGTCGGACTGGTGCGCGGCGGCGCCGGCACCGCGCTGGTCGGCGACCCCGAGACGGTCGCGGCGCGCATCCAGGAATACGCGGATCTAGGCATCGAGAGCTTCGTGCTGTCCGGCTACCCGCACCTCGAAGAGGCGATCCGATTTGCCGAACTCGTGTTCCCCCTTCTGCCAGGCAAGAAGCCGGTGACCGTGTCCGATCAGGTGCTCACCGGCGGCGCGTTCGACAACCGAGCCGACACCGCGGCCGACGCGCAGCGGGTGGCCGCCTGAGACACGCCGGCTCGCGGCCAGTGCGATCGGCTCGTACTAACCCGGCAGCCCACCTGCCTTGACCGGGCCGGCAAGTCGGCAGACGCCTGCCCGCCGGGGATAGTAGAATGCGGCCTCCCAATCAAGACCGTAGCCCATGGATCCGATTCTGCTTCTCAAGGCACTCATTCTCGGCATCGTCGAAGGACTGACCGAGTTTCTGCCGATTTCCTCGACGGGCCACCTGATCATCGTCGGCAGTCTGCTCGACTACACCGACGATCAAAGCAAGGTGTTCAAGATCGTCATTCAATTGGGGGCGATTCTCGCCGTCTGCTGGCACTTTCGCGAACGGATCGGCAAGGCCCTGGGCGGCCTGAGCAGCGACCCGGTTCAACAACGCTTCGCCGGCCTGCTGGTGGTGGGCTTTCTGCCCGCCGCCGTGCTGGGCGTGCTCTTCCACAGCACCATCAAGACGTATCTGTTCAACCCGCTGAGCGTGGCGATGGCGCTGATCGGCGGCGGCCTGCTGATTCTCTTCATCGAGCGCAAGGTCTACCGGCCGCGCGTCAATAGCATCGACGAGATGGGTTGGTTCGATGCCCTGAAGGTCGGTTTCGCTCAGGCGGTGGCGATGTTTCCCGGCGTTTCGCGATCGGGCGCGACCATCATGGGCGGGATGATCTTCGGCCTGTCACGCAAGACCGCCACCGAATTTTCGTTCTTCCTCGCGATTCCGACGATGTTCGCGGCGACGGTCTACGATGTCGCGAAAAACTGGGAACTGCTGAACATCGGCGATCTGCCGGTATTCACGGTTGGCTTCGTCGCGTCCTTCGTTGCCGCCATGCTCACCGTCAAGGCCTTGCTGCGTTATGTTTCGAATCACGATTTCACGATCTTTGCATGGTACCGGATCGCTTTCGGCATTCTGGTGTTGGTGAGCGCTCAGTTCGGCTGGGTCGATTGGGCAAGCGGCTGAGCGCTGCACAGTGCTTCAGGTCGAGAAGGTCCAGCGTGCATTCGCGACGTAGTTCCACAACAGCAGCAAACCGGTGGTGAACACCTGCGATAGCAGGTAATGCCAACCCAGCTTCTCGACCATTGCAAACATCAGCGCGCCATTCAGCACCAGACTGGAGGCGGCGACCAGCAGAAAACGCGGTAAGGCCTCGCGGTGCCGGCGGACCGAAGCGAACACCAGCCGCCGGCTGAGCATGTAGTTCACCAGCGCGCCGAGCAGACTGCCCGCGGCCGTTCCAGCCATCGGGGGCGTGCCAAGCCCTTCGACCAGCCCAAGCAACAACGCGTAGTGCGCGAGCGTCCCCACCGCGCCGGCCATGCCAAAGCGGATCAGACGCCGCAGCTCGGTAAACGTCTTCATTTCGGACTCCGCGCGTCGCCGCTCAGGCCGCGCCGATCGAGGATCACCGCCAACACCGCGTCGCCCCGGGTCACACGGCCGATCTCCTCACCCTTGAGCGAGGTATCGCAAAACATGTGCGTCGTCGCGAGAAAGAAGTCCGCCGATCGCCAGTCGCCACTCACCTCGAAGCGCGGTTCGAGCCATACGCCCGCCTGCAGCGGGTCGCCGCAAACTGCAACGCGAAAGCGCTGCCCCCCCTCTTGCGCCGGAATCAACGCATTCAGGCGCAAGGCCGCCTCGCGCAATGTCTGACTCCAGTAGTCCGATTCCCAGCGCGGGATGGCGCCGGTGGTTCCGCCCGCGAACAGGTTGTAGTAGGTGTAGCCATAGGGATGCAACTGCAGCAAGGTCCGTGCGGTATTTGCGGCGAAGATAACGATGATCATTGGCACGATCCAACGCCCGCCGCGCCACCCCGACGCCAAGGCGCACACACCGACCAGGCCCGCCGCGGCGATCACCGCCAGTGGCGGCAGAATGAAAGTCAGGTGGCGCAGTCCGTTGTACAACGGCGGCGCAGTCAGCAAGGTATAAACGAGTGGAACGCTCCCGGCCAGCCCGACCATCAGCCAGGGCAGGCCGAGCCAGCCAGACCGCGCGCCGCCCCGACCCAGCGCGGCACCGGCCAGACCAACGGCCGCGATCAGTCCGATCAGCGCGAACTCGGGCAAGCGGATCAACAAATAGGTCAGCAGATAGTGCCCCGGCACCGCATCGATGCGCATGACCTCGCCCGCAAACAGGGTGTTGAGCGGAAACGCGAAATGCGAGAAGGCGGTCGCGGCCTCGAGCAGGTTACCCGGGGCCTGCACCACCCACGGCCACAACAACGCGGTCAGCAGCAAGGTCAATGGATAGGCGGGCCAGATCGCCACCAGGCTGCGACCCAGAAACGCGAGCCGCCCGCTGGCGGTGTCGCGCGCCCAGCATGTGGCGAACAGCATGCCCACGCCCAGGTAAAACACCGCGAACACAGCCCCCACGCGCAGCCCGAATGCGCACCCGAGCGCAAGCCCCAGGCCCACAGCATGCCACCGCCTCGGGTGTGGCAGCCGGTGCACCACCCGCAGCGAGAAATACAAGGCCCAGATCATCGCTGCGGCGAACGGCACGTCCTTGGTGTGCGTGAACATCGCACCCGACCACGCACCGGTCAGGCTCAAGACCAAGGCCGCGACCAGTCCCACCGCAGGCCCCGCCAGCCATCGCCCCAGAACCCAGGCTCCGGCCATGCCGAGCAGGCCGAACAAGGCCGACAAGCCATGGCGCAGATCCCACAGATTGACTGCGGGCAAGCCTCGTTCCGCCAGCGCGGCCAGCAGATCGAACAGGCCGCCGTACAGGTAGAGATTCTTGTAGGCGAACAAGCGCGGGTCGGAAAATCCGGATTCCAGGTGCGCGAGCAGTAGCCGGCCGTAAACATGCTGCACTTCTTCATCGTTGCTCAGGCCGTAATCGTCGAAGCTCACGCCAATCACGATCAGCCAGGCCAGCAGCAGGCCGCCCGCCAGCCAGTCCGCAATCGCCCCCGCACGGTCAGCGATTCGAGCCTTCAACGTAGCGGCGCCTCGAACCCGACGGTTTCGGCCACCAGATAGAGCGGGCGTGCCTTGACCTCGGTGAAGATGCGCCCGATGTATTCGCCCAACACCCCGAGGCTGATCAACTGAATGCCGCCGGTGAACAACACCGCCAGCATCAGCGACGCGTAGCCGGGCAAATCGATACCCCAGATCGCGGTCTTGAGCAGCAGCCACACACCATAGCCGCCGGACAGAAAGGCCATCCAGAACCCGATCAGCGACCACACCCGTAATGGCATGGTACTGAAGGCCGAAATGCCATCGAGCGCATAGCGCAACAAGCGCCACATCGACCAGCGGGTTCCGCCCGCCTCGCGCGCCGCCGGGTCGAATGAAACCATGTCCTGACGAAACCCGACCCAGCTGGTGATGCCCTTCATGAAACGGTTGCGCTCGGCCAGGCTGTTGATCGCATCGACCACCGCACGGTCGAAAAGACGGAAATCCCCGCCACCTTCGGCGAGCGACACTTCACACAGGCGCGCAAACAAGTGGTAGAACGCATGCGAAAGCATGTTGCGCAGCCATGGATCGGTATCGCGACTTCGGCGCACCGCAGTCACCATCCGCGCACCGTCCTGCCATCGCTCGAACATCGCCGGAATCAACTCCGGAGGATGCTGCAGATCACCATCCATCAGCACCACCACGTCGCCGCTCGCCGCACGCAAACCGGCGGCCATTGCGGCTTCCTTGCCGAAGTTACGGGCAAAACGGATGCCGCGCACCGCGGCGTCGGCCTTGCCCAGGCGCAGCACCTCGGAAAAACTGGCATCCCGACTGCCGTCGTCAACAAACAGGATCTCGTGGCCGGACACCGCCAGACCGGCCACGACGGCCAGCAGGCGCTGGTACAAACGCTCGATGGAGTCGCACTCGTTATAAACTGGGATCACGACCGAGAGCGTCGGCAACGGGCCACGGGCACCGTCGCCTGACCTGTGGTCATCCTTTTCGTCAATCATCACGCTGGGCTCTGAGAGGTATCGAGAGTGTTGAAAGTGCGCACAACGGCCCACGGCTGGCCGACACAGCCCTCACGGCAGGCTCTCGCATCGCGGAGATACCTGCATTGAGAAAGTCGAGCATCGTACTCTGCGCCGACGATTTCGGGATAGCCCCCGGCGTATCCCGCAGCATTGCGGAACTGATCCAGGCAGCGCGGCTGTCGGCAACCGGCTGCATGACGGTGTGTGCCGACTGGCCATCCAGTGCCGGCGCCTTGCGCGCCGCGGTAGCACATCAGCCGGCGGACATTGGCCTGCACCTCACGCTCACCGATCATAGAGCGGCGTCGAACCCGGCGGATCGCCTTCCCGCGCTGGGCGTCCTGATGCGCGCCTGCCTCGGCAGACGACTACGCGACAACGCCTTCCGGACCGAGATCCACGCCCAACTGGACGCGTTCGAGCGGCACTGGGGCGCGCCGCCGGATTTCGTCGATGGACACCAGCATGTACATCTGCTGCCCGGCGTGCGCGAAGCGCTGGTCGACATTCTGCGCACCCGCTACCCCATCGGTCGCGTTTGGGTGCGCAACTGCGTCGAGGCGCCGCGACGCTGCTTCGGGCGTGGGCCGGGATGGCACAAGGCGCTTGTC
>JAEUNS010000286.1 GCA_016790005.1 Zoogloeaceae bacterium | reverse complement strand
TCCGGTCGGCATCATTCTGGCGGCCCACGGTGCGCAGAAGCTTTTTGGCTGGTTCGGCGGCTACGGACTGGAAGGCACTGGCCAGTGGATGGCCAGCATCGGGCTTGAGCCGGGCTACCTGATGGCACTGTTGGCCGGCAGCGCAGAGTTCTTCGGCGGCCTCGCGCTGATCCTGGGCCTGCTGACCCGCCCGGCCGCCGCGCTGTCGGCGTTCACGATGCTCATCGCGATCTTCAGTGTGCACCTCGGCAACGGATTATTCATGTCCAACAACGGCTATGAATTCGCGCTGAGTCTGCTCGCCATCACCGTAGCACTGACGATACAGGGCGCCGGCCGCCTGTCGATCGACAACTTGCTGGCCCGTCGCTTCAACTGAAAACCCAGCTTGGGGCGGGGCGCCGGGCTCGAAGTCGAGCCGAGCCTCGCCTGCAATCGACCCAGTTTTGCCCCAGGGCCCTGCAACCCTGCAGCCACCGGAGAATCAAGATCATGAGTCATTCCACCACCGACATTCTGTACATCTCCCACGGCGGCGGCCCCATGCCGCTGCTGGGTGACCCCGGACACCGGGAGATGGTCGCCTGCCTGCAGACACTGGCCGGCAAGCTGCGCAAACCATCAGCCATACTGGTAGTCAGCGCGCACTGGGAGGCCAGTGTGGCGACCATCAGCTCGGCCCCAAAGCCCGAGCTGATCTACGACTACTACGGTTTCCCGCCCGAATCCTATGAGATCCAGTATCCCGCACCAGGCCATCCGGCACTCGCGCAGCAGATACATCAGACGCTGGTGGACGCCGGCATCGCGGCCGAACTGGACGCCGCCCGCGGCTTCGACCACGGCATGTTCGTACCACTCAAGCTGATGTATCCGCAGGCGGATATCCCCTGCGTGCAGCTATCCCTGGTGCACGGCCTCGACGCCGAACAACACCTGGCGATCGGCAAGGCGCTGCGGGCGCTGAAACACGAGAACCTGCTGGTGATCGGCTCGGGCTTCTCGTTCCACAACATGCGCGCCTTCTTCGGCCCGAACACGCCGGACGTCCGCGCAATGAACCAGGCCTTCGAGGACTGGCTCACCGACACCTGTGTCAATCCGGCAATCAGCGAGGACGAACGCTGGCAGCGCCTTCGCAACTGGACCCAAGCCCCCCATGCCCGCTTCTGCCATCCCCGCGAAGAGCACCTGCTGCCACTGCATGTGTGCTATGGACTCGCCGGCAATGCCAGCGATGAACATGTTTCGGCCACCATCCTGAACAAGAAGGCGGGGATGTTCCGCTGGGCGGCGATGCTGCAGGGCTGATCGACACCTGCAGCATGGCTTCTCCGATGTGTTTCAAGCACACCGGGAAGCCGCGCCCGCTGCAAGAGTGCGAGGCATGAATGCAGTAGTCAGCCCAAGTGCGTATGGCGTTCCGGTCGTTGTTCGCTTTCCATCTCGGCCAGCCCCTGCAGGATGCCGCAGGTTTCCACTGCCTGCTCGCTCTGGCAGCGCTCGCGCAGTACGGACAGCGAAGTGCGTAATTGTTCGAGTTCGCGGATGCGCTCGTCGACATGGGCAATGTGCTGATCGAACACCGCGTTGACCGCGCCGCAGCGCCCCTTGGACTGCTCGGCGAGCGTCAGGATACGACGAATCTCGTCATGACTCATGTCAAGCGCGCGGCAGTTGCGAATGAAGCGCAGCCGCTCGGCATGCTCGCGGCCATAGTCGCGAAAATTGCCGCTGGTACGGGCGGGCTGCGGCAGCAGGCCCTCGCGCTCGTAATAGCGCACCGTTTCGACTGTGCATTGGGCGGTGCGGGCCAGATCGCCGATTTTCATCATCAAACTCCGTTCGGGGCTTGACTCTATAGTAACTACAGGGTGTTGAATGGTTCCCGGACACTTTGTCTTTCCGGAGTACCGTCATGCGCAGCACGAAATCAAGCCCTGCTCCGCTCAGCTATCGCCCCGTCCGCAGACGCGCGACTGCGCCGGCGCTGGCGGCCGGTATTCATGATCACGCTTGTTGCGGCGCCGCGCACGCACCTAGCACGTGCGTCGAACACCTGCCCCTCGCGCCCGGCGAGGTGCAGACGCGCATCCGCATCATGCAGATGGATTGCCCCACCGAGCAGAGCCTGCTGCACAAGAAGCTGGGCGGCATGGCGGGCGTGGGCGAGTTGGGCTTCAACCTGATGCAGCGCGTGCTCACCGTCAACCATGTGCCGGCACGGATCGATGCGGTGCTCGATGCGATCCGCGCGCTCGGCTTCACCCCCGAGCCACTGAACGAACATGCCCCCCAAGCTCCACCGCACGAACCACGCAAGCCCTGGTGGCCGCTGGCAATTGCGACCGTGATCGCACTTGGATCCGAAGGCGCGCACTGGCTGCACATGCCGATGTGGGTGTCCGCCGGCCTGGCGCTGATCGCGATCCTGGCCTGCGGCACCACGACCTTCCGCAAGGGCTGGATCGCGGTACGCAATCTCGACTTCAACATCAATGCGTTGATGAGCATCGCGGTGACCGGTGCCCTGCTGATCGGCCAGTGGCCGGAGGCCGCGATGGTGATGGTGTTGTTCACCGTCGCGGAGTTGATCGAGGCGAGATCGCTCGAACGCGCCCGTAACGCGATTCGCGGCTTGATGACACTCGCGCCGGACGAAGCCACAGTGCAACAGTCCGACGGCAACTGGCAGGTGGTCGCTGCCCGCGACGTTGGTATCGGAGCGCGAGTTCGGGTGCGTCCGGGTGAGCGCATCGCACTCGACGGCACACTCGTGAGCGGGAGCTCAACAGTGAGCCAGGCACCCATCACCGGCGAGAGCATGCCGGTGGAAAAAACCGCGGGCGACCCGGTGTATGCGGGCACCGTCAACCAAACCGGCTCCTTCGAATACAGGGTGAGCGCTCGCGCCGACGACAGCACGCTGGCGCGCATCATCCACGCCATCGAGGCCGCCCAGGGAGCACGCGCCCCCACCCAGCGCTTCGTCGATGCTTTTGCGCGGGTCTATACCCCGGTGGTACTGGCGATTGCAGTCGCAGTCGCGTTGCTGCCACCGCTGCTGTTTGGCGGCGAATGGCTGGCGTGGGTCTACAAGGCGCTGGTGCTGCTGGTGATCGCCTGCCCGTGCGCGCTGGTGATCTCGACACCGGTCACCATCGTCAGCGGCCTGGCCGCCGCGGCGCGCTGCGGGATTCTGGTCAAGGGCGGGATCTACCTCGAGCGGGGGCGCGAACTCGCCTGGATCGCAATCGACAAGACCGGAACCCTGACCCTCGGCAAACCGGCGCAGACCGATTTCGCACTCTTGTCCGATCTGGATGCGGGCACTGTGCGGCGAGTGGCCGCCAGCCTTGCTGCCCGTTCCGACCACCCGGTGTCACACGCGCTTGCCGAGGCGGCGCGTGCCGACGGTGTGGACCTGTCCGAAGTCGCCGATTTCGTGGCCCTGCCGGGGCGCGGCGTGCGCGGGGTGGTCGACGGTCGCGCCTGGCTGCTGGGCAACCATCGCCTGATCCACGAGCGCAGCCTGTGCGGCGCGGCGCTCGAAGCACGTCTTGGCGCACTCGAAGCCCAGGGCAAGACGGTGGTGATGCTGGCTGACGAGGGTGGCGTGACGGCGCTGTTTGCGGTCGCCGACACGGTCAGGCCGAGTAGCCGCAAAGCGGTCGCCGAGCTGCACGCGCTCGGTATCCGCACCCTGATGCTGAGCGGCGACAACAACCGGACCACCCGTGCGATCGCCACCCAGGTAGGTATCGACGAAGCTTACGGTGACCTGCTGCCGCAAGACAAACTCGCACTCATCGAGATACGTGCCGCGGCCGGAACCCTGACCCTCGGTAAACCGGCGCAGCCCGATTTCGCACTCTTGTCCGATCTGGATGCGGGCACTGCGCGGCGAGTGGCCGCCAGCCTCGCTGCCCGTTCCGACCACCCGGTGTCGCACGCGCTTGCCGAGGCGGCGCGTGCCGACGGTGTAGACCTGTCCGAAGTCGCCGATTTCGTGGCCCTGCCAGGGCGCGGCGTGCGCGGCGTGGTCGACGGTCGCGCCTGGCTGCTGGGCAACCATCGCCTGATCCACGAGCGCGGCCTGTGCGGCGCGGCGCTCGAAGCACGTCTTGGCGCTCTCGAAGCCCAAGGCAAGACGGTGGTGATGCTGGCTGACGAGGGTGGCGTGACTGCGCTGTTTGCGGTCGCCGACACGGTCAGGCCGAGTAGCCGCAAAGCGGTCGCTGAGTTGCACGCGCTCGGCATCCGCACCCTGATGCTGAGCGGCGACAACAACCGGACCACCCGTGCGATCGCCACCCAGGTGGGTATCGACGAAGCTTACGGTGACCTGCTGCCGCAAGACAAACTCGCACTCATCGAGAAACGTGCCGCAGCCGGAACCCTGATCGGCATGGTCGGTGACGGCATCAACGACGGCCCCGCGCTCGCTCGCGCCGACATCGGCTTCGCAATGGGTGCAGCCGGCACCGGCACGGCGATCGAGACCGCCGATGTTGCGCTGATGGACGACGACCTCGGCAAGCTGCCGCAGTTCATCCGCCTGTCGCACCGCACCCATCGCCTGCTGGTGCAGAACATCGTCATCGCGCTGGGTATCAAGGGAGTGTTCCTGGTGCTCACGCTGATCGGCCTGGGTAGCATGTGGATGGCGGTGTTCGCCGACGTCGGAGCCAGCCTGATCGTGGTCGCCAACGGGCTGCGCTTGCTACAAACCGGGGACGACACTTCCGAGGGTTTTTTCCACAGCGCACAGCAATGGGCCCACCGCTGACGGCCTTCATCGCCTTGAACAGCGGCGCGTCTAATGGCACTCTGCATCGACTGCACCCAGACCAATTACACGGAGACCACCCATGCCCTGTTATGAAATCGACCGCATCCGCCCAGTCATCCATCCCACCGCCTTCGTTCACCCCGATGCGGTATTGATCGGCGACGTAATCGTCGGGCCGCGCTGCTATGTGGCGCCGCTTGCGAGCCTGCGCGGGGATTTTGGCCGTATCGTGCTCGAAGAAGGCAGCAACATCCAGGATACCTGCGTGATGCATGGCTTTCCCGGTACCGACACCGTGATCGAGGTCGATGGCCATGTCGGGCATGGCGCAGTGCTGCATGGTTGCCGGGTCGGGCGCAACGCATTGGTCGGGATGAACGCCGTGGTCATGGACAATGCGGTGATCGGCGAGTCGGCCATCGTTGCCGCCTGTGCTTTTGTGAAGGCCGGAATGGTGGTTCCGCCGCGCATGCTTGTGGCCGGCATGCCGGCAAAGGTGATGCGCGAGCTGTCGGAACAGGAAATCGCCTGGAAGGTCGACGGCACCCGCTGCTATCAGGATCTCACCGTGCGCAGCCTCGCGAGCCTCACCCGTTGCGAACCCCAGAGCGAGATGGAGGCAGGTCGCAAGCGCTTCGAGTTCCCGGGCGTTGTGCCGCTGGTCGACGTCAAGCGTGGCGCTTGAATCGGGTCGCGCGCCGCAGTCAGACGGTCGCTGGTTTGCTACACTCCATGGGCTGAATCACACAAGACAGGATTCGACCATGAGTCTCGCTCGCCAGCCCTTTGCCAGCCCCATCACGACCCAGCCCTTGCTCGCCATCGGCGCGCAAACCTGAATCGCCGGCGCCCTGATGGAATCCCTGGTCAAACCCTTCATCACCCTGCTTGCGATCGTGAATCCGATCGGGGTGATTCCGTTCTTCATCCACTTCACCCGCAACTTTGCGCCCAAACAACAGCGCGAGACGGCGAGGATCGCGGCGATCACGGTGTTCATCGTGATCTCGACAAGCGCAATCGCGGGGCTCAAGATTCTTGAGATCTTTGGCATCTCGCTCGCGTCGTTCAAGGTTGGCGGCGGCTTGCTGCTGCTCCTGAGCGCGGTGCAGATGCTACATGCCGAGCCTGCCGAGTCGCGGCCGCAGGATGTCGAGGACGGCACCAACCGCGCGCTCAGCGGCGCGAGCATCGCGGTGGTGCCGCTCACGATCCCGCTGCTGACCGGCCCTGCCACGATCTCGACCGTGGTGATCTATGCCGGGCGTACCCAGCATGTGTGGGAGCTCGGCATCCTGGTCGGCTATGGGCTCGTGCTGGGCATCGCGACCTGGCTGGCATTGTCGGCCGCCACCCGCATCGGCAAGGCAATGGGTCAGACCGGCATCAACGTGATGACCCGGCTGATGGGCATGATTCTCGCGGCGATAGCGGTCGAGGTGATGTCGGACGGCCTTATCAAGCTGTTTCCAATTCTGGGCGGCACCCCCGGCTGACCCGCAGCAGCGACCCGCTCAGGCCCTGACCGACTCCAGCGACAGGTTCCAGCGGGTTAGCATGTCCCTGATCAGGGTCTGCTCGGGCTGAGTGATATGGCCGTCCGACTTCGCAAGAACGAATAGCGCGCGCGCAATCAGAATCTGCAACTGCGGATCGGTGATACGGTCGAGACGGCGCTCGAACTGCTCGACGTCAACCACTCGCAAGGACTCGGCATTTGGCTTAAGCGCAAGCAAGTGCCCACAATGCCGGGCAATCGCACGTAGCAAGTCATCGTGGCTCAAGCCAATCAGCTCGGGAATGCGATACTGGTTCAGCGCATCGACCTCGCGCGAAGACAGAATACCGTCCGAAATCAGCATGAAGGCGATAAGATCGGCTGCGACCTCTACCTGCTCGGGTGTAGGGGTGAACGTCATGTAGTGAATTCCATCAGGTGAGTTTCAGTGACCAACGGTCGGCGCTACCGTCCGGCCGGCTCCTTGCCTGCTTGACTAACCGTTACGGCCTGACTGGGTCGCAAGGTGCTTGTCCACGGGTTTGGCTTATGCAAGGGCAAGACCATTGTAGGACGAATAAATTCACCCGACGCTATACAAATGCCGTTCAAGCTTGTGCGAATTGGTCCGATAATAATTTCGTCTTTGACACCCGCTGGACACCACCCATGCATTCACGTCGCGACCAGGTCACCAGAATCGCCGTCCGCTTGCTGATCGTCACCTGGCTCGCCTATAGCGCCACGGTACTCGCCTGGTGGGCTTACACCGAGCCGGGTTCCAGCATCTGCCTCGGCAAGGGCCGCAACCCAACGGAGAGCGCACGATGAATGCCAACACCGCCGATATCGAAGAGATTCTGAAACCCCATCGCAGCAGCGCCGACCGGGTGATGCAGTTCGCACTGATCGGCTTGTTCATCGTCAGCCTCGCGGTAGCCGCGTTTACCGACACTTGGGGTGTCACGCTGGCGGTGGGTTTACCGGCACTGCTGGTCCCGCTCGCCGTGTTTCAGCTCGCACCCGCTTCGCTGGCCGGCCGGATTGCCGCGGGGGCGGCACTGATGGTGTTTTCGGCGCTGACGATACAGCAGTCTCGCGGCATGATCGAGGCCCACTTCGGCATCTTCGTACTGCTCGCGTTTCTGCTCTACTACCGGGATTGGCGCCCCATTCTGGCGGCGGCCCTGGTGATCGCCGTTCATCACCTCGCCTTCAACTACCTACAGGCTGCCGGACTCGGTATTTATGTCTTCGAGGGCGGCCCCGCGTTCAAGCTCGTGCTCCTGCATGCAGCCTATGTGGTGATCGAGGCGGGTGTGCTGATGTACATGGCGGTGCGACTGCGCGCCGAAGCGGTCGAGGCGGTGCTGGTGGCAAACGTCGCCCGCCACATCGGCGAGGGCGATCTCAGGGCACAGGTATCGCACGCCGCTCAGACCGAGCTCCTTGGCGCCGTCATTAGCATGCAGGCCGAATTGGCCACAACCCTGTCGAGCGTCGGGCGCGAGGCCGGCACGGTCGCACAGAGCGCAGCCAGTCTGGGCAAGCTGTCGCAATCTTTCGACACCATGATGCAGGAGGAACGCGAGGCAACCTCGAACATCGCGGGCATGATGAGCTCGGTTACCGAAGCCATCCGGCGCCTCGCCGATACCGCAGGTGATGCGCGCAACCAGGCCATGCACTCGGGTGAGGCAGCCCGCAGCGGTGGCACAGTGGTGCGCGCCTCGATCGATGAGATGCTGAGCATTCACGCCACTATTCAGAGCACGGCAGAAAATGTAGACCAGCTCGGGAGTCAGTCCGACCGGGTTGCCGCAGTCGTCGGCCTGATCAAGGACATTGCCGGCCAAACCAATCTGCTGGCGCTCAACGCTGCGATCGAAGCCGCTCGCGCGGGAGAACAGGGTCGGGGCTTTGCCGTCGTCGCAGACGAGGTGCGAAAGCTCGCAGAGCGTACCGCCTCGGCGACCGAAGAAATCGGGGGCATGATCAGCGACATTCAGGCCAGCAAGGCCGCCGCACTCAAGAGCATCGAGCAGGCTGTAGAACGGGTCGAGAACGGAAGCCGGCTGGCAGGAGTCGCCAGCGACTCGATCGCACAGATCACGACCGAGGCATCGGACGTCGAACGCATCGTCGGCGAGATCGCCACGGCCTTGCTCGAGCAGAGCAACGCCACCGCGCAACTGGCCGAGCGGGTCGACGGCGTAACCCGGATGGCAGAAGAAAGCAGCGAAGCAGCAGGCCATACTTCCAGCGAAGTGGCGACGCTTGAACGCGCTGCGAAGAGCCTGACCGAGGCGGTCAGTCGCTTCCGGACCTGAGGGAACACATC
>JAEUNS010000249.1 GCA_016790005.1 Zoogloeaceae bacterium | reverse complement strand
GCATACGCGCGCGCATTGGCGACGTCCTGCCAGGCATGGGGGTCGAGTTCGCCATGGTCATGACCGGCATGTCGCTCATCATGGGCATACCCGGATTCGAGCGGCGTGATGCCTCCGCTGACGATGACCAGTTTATTGTCCTTGCTTGCGGCTGCACTCAGCCGCTCGATCCAGGTGTCGAAACCCAGTCCGTTTGCAAGCACCAGGTCTGCGTCGCGCAACAGGCGGCTGTCGGAGGGCTTGGGCTGGTAGCCATGGGCATCTTCATCCGGTTTCACCAGGCTGGTGACGATGACCTGATCGCCGCCGACCTCGCGGACCAGATCGGCGAGGATGCTGAAGCTGGCAACCACCTTGAGTTCGCCGGCCTGGACGGTGGCGACCGCGTTGCCAAGGATCAGCGCCAGCATGGCGATGAACCTGAACAAGGTGACTGACGAAAAGGATGAGCGTGGCATGGTATTTTCAGGGTGGTGTTTGAATGGGGCCGGTCAGAATTCGAGGTGGGCCCTTCGATAGAGCCTTGCGCCCAGCAGTCCGCCAGGCGACACCGCGAGTGAAACCAGGTAGGCCAGGCCGGCCGTGAACACGATTGCCGGGCCAGCGGGCAGATCGGCATGGAACGACGCCAGCAGGCCCACTAGTCCGCTCGCAAAGGCGACCGCGACCGCGACCACCAGCATGGACGGGAGCGTTCTGACCCACAGCCGTGCCGAGGCGGCCGGCAGGATCATGATCCCGACCGCCATCAGCGTGCCGAGCGCATGAAAACCACTGACCAGATTCAGCACGACCAGGATCAGAAAACCGAAATGTGCAACCGGGCTTAAACGGCTCACCCCGCGCAGAAAGGTGGGGTCATAGCATTCGAGCACCAGTGGCCGGTAGAGCATCGCCAACAAGACGACGGTGCCGGTGCTGATCGCCGCGATCAGCAGCAGCGAGGCATCGTCGAGCGACAATACCGATCCGAACAGCACATGCAGCAGATCGAGGTTGCGCCCGCGCAGCGACACGATCAACACCCCGGCGGCAAGCGACAACAGGTAAAACGCCGCAAGGCTGGCGTCCTCCTTGAGAATCGATGAACGGGCCACCAGCCCGGCCGAGAACACCACGACGATGCCGGCGACGATGCCCCCAACCGTCATTGCCCCCAGTGACAGCCCGAAGGCCAGATAGCCCAAGGCCGCCCCCGGCAGGATTGCATGTGACATCGCGTCGCCCATCAGGCTCATCCGGCGCAGCAGCAGAAAGAGGCCGATCGGCGTTGCGCCGAGTGCCAGTGCGAGACATCCGACCAGCGCCCGGCGCATGAACTCGAACTCCATGAACGGGCCGACCACGAATGCCACCGGATCAAACCCGCTCACGCCGGTTCCTCCTCGACGCGGCGGTGGCAAACCGGCGCATTTTCGTCGAACGTCTGCGCAAGCTCGCGCGCGAGCGCGAGATTCTCAGGGGTCAGCACGCTTGCTGTCGGGCCGAATCCGAGGGACTCGCGCGCAATTAGCAGGCATTGTGGAAAGTGCCGGTACACCCGGTCTAGATCGTGGAGCACCGCGATGATGGTGCGGCCTTCGTGGTGCCATTCGAGCATCAGCTCGATCAGGTCGTCGGTGGTACGGCTGTCGATTGCGTTGAACGGCTCATCCAGCAGCAGTAACTCGGCGTCCTGCAACATCATTCGGGCAAAGCGCGCACGCTGCAGCTGCCCGCCCGAAAGCGCGCCGATCGGGCGTTGTTCGAGACCGCCCAGCCCGACCCGCGCGAGCGCGTCCCTGACCTTTTGTGCAAGCTTGCGTCCGAGGCCGCCGAATGGACCCAGTTGTCGCCACAAGCCCATCGACACCATGTCGAACACGCTGACCGGGAAGCCGGCATCGAGCTCGCTCTGCTGTGGCAGGTAGGCAGTGCGCGCGCGCGCGATCGACTGGACGAAGTGCCCCTGGATCGGCTCGATCTCTCCGGCCAGAGCCTTGAGCAGTGTCGATTTGCCAGCCCCATTCGGGCCGACCACGGCCACCAGTGCGCCGCGCGAGATGTCGCAGCACAGGTGATGCACCGCAGGGTGGCGGTCATAGCCGAGCGTGAGATTGCCGAAATGGACGGCGACGTTGCTGCTGTTCATTGCAGCGCCCATGCGACCAGCAGCCACAGCAGCAGCAGCGCCGGGGCTGCGACCAGCAGCCTGCGCGCGACGCCCTGGGTCAGCGTCGTGTTGGTGGGTTGATGCGTGTGTGTGTGTGGCTCACGATGGTGAGCGTGGACTTGGGCGCTGGGTTTCATGCCTGGGGGCTTTGGGGGATTGGAGGATCTGCCTTCAATAATGCAATATTATAGCATTCGCCTTTGTCAGTTTCACCACAAGCGTTCTGATGGAGCGAGTTTGCACAAGTTGTGCTTGGCTTGCGTAGCCCTTGCTTTGCACGCGGTGGTCACAGGCCACCCATCCGGCGCCGCGGAGGGTGACGGCTACAAGGTAGGCGATCGCCTGAAATCTGAGCATGGAGTGGGTGAGCAATGTGCTCACCGGCGCACGTTTCGATTCGGAGATGGGTAATGCGGGTTACCAGTTACGAGGCGTCAGGGTCGGGGAGGATACCGAGCATATTCCGCAAAACTGAGGGCTGCGTCCTGCACATGTCTCGGTGCGGGCGCCATTCTACGCACCGTAAGGAGGGAGGCCGCTCAGTCGCGCTGCACCGATTCAAGCAGTGCGCTCAAGTCACGATCGAGTGCATCCGGATCGGTCAGGTTGAGTTCCACCAGGCGCCGCAGGTTGGTCACGCTGTCCAGATCGATCTCGATACAGTGCAAACCCACCTGCAAACCTTCAACATGGGCGAGACGTGCATTCATGCGGAT
>JAEUNS010000106.1 GCA_016790005.1 Zoogloeaceae bacterium | reverse complement strand
TCGCGCCTGGCCGGCTGCAACGACGATCCGCATGTGATCGCGCATGGTGGCGACGTCCAGCAAGTGGTGGCCGATGCCTTCCTGTATCAGGGCAAGCGCTACGGTGGCGCGGATATGTCGTTGCAGAACGGTGGCGGCGTGCGGGTCGATGTGCCCAGCGGTACGGTGACCGTTGGCACGGTGTATACCGTACTGCCCTTCCGCAACACCCTGGTCACGCTGACGATGAGCGGGGCCGAGGTCAAGGCGGCGGTCGAAGATGCAATGACGTCGGTCGCGAACGGCAATACCGGGTCCTACCCCTATGCGGGTGGCTTGCGCTGGGAGGTTGATCTCAATCGCCCTGTCGGCGATCGCTTGAGCCAACTCGCCGTTCGCGACGAGCTCGGACGCTGGAATCCGCTCGATGCCAACGCGAGCTACCGGGTCATCACCAACGACTTCATCGCCGATGGCCAGGATGGCTACACCACGCTGGGCACCATCAAGGGTGATCGCCGCGAAGACACCTTCCTCGCGTATGCGGATGCCTTCTTGCAATATGTGCTCGAGGTTCCGGTGCTGATCCGTCCTGCAAGCACCGAGTTCAGCACCCAGGTGTACATCGATACGCCGTGATCCATGGCGCTCGATCAGTGTCCGGGTGCACTGATCGAGCGTACTTCGGTCAATTCGGGCGCCGCGTCTACCGCGGCAGGGAATAGGTTGCTGCACCAGGATGCGCTCGAAGCGTGTGAGCGGACTGCGGAAGGCCGCTGCCCGCAGCAAGGCGGCTTCGACCTGCGCGGCGCTGGCGTGGCACCGATCCGATCCGGCGACCGGTATAGGGGTCGGTAACTTCGACCGGCATTCCCCCGCTGACGTATTCACCGCAGATGCGCGTGCACTTATCAAGCGGGACGCCGTCGCGCAGGCACTGGAGTCGGGTCAGCATGCTCATACATCACCTCGGCTGGCAAGGTTGAGGATCAGGTCGAACGCATGAATCGGGTTTGCAGCCGTCGACGCCGACCACCACGGGTGAGGCAGGAATACGGTAATCACGCTTGTTGACATGAGTTCGCTTGCTCAAAAGATTGACTCCTAGTGATTGTGGGTGCGATCGAGCATGCGTTTGCGGCTCGCCAAGACATGTTGTTCGGTGATGCGCATCGCGTCTTCGCAGCGCGCTTCCGCTATGGCTTCGAAGATGCGGCGGTGGTCTTCGAGCGAGCGCGCCCGGGCTTCTGGTCGGGGATAGTTCTGCAGCCGGAACAAACCGATCTGCTTGACCAGCCGACCATAGAGTTGCGCCAGACTGTGGTTGCCTGCCGATTCGACCAGCACCTGGTGAAAGCGCAGGTTCAGCCGGTGATAGGCCTCGCCATCGTCCTGCGTAAGTGCAGTCTCCATGCTCGCCAGCACCTCGGCCAGGCGCTCGAGGGCCAATTTGTCGGGTGCATTGGCAAGCCTTCCAGCGGCCAGTCGTTCGAGGCCGGCACGTATCTCGAATATCTCGGCGGCCTCGGTCGGTGTTAATTCGCGCACGAACACGCCGCGATTCTTCTCTTGCCGAATAAGCCCGATTTCTTCGAGTGAGCGAAACGCCTCGCGCACTGGTCCGCGTGAGACACCGAGACGCTCGGCAAGAGTGGCTTCATTGAGCTTATCGCCCGGCATGACTTCGCCAGCGGCGATCATCCGTTCGAGTTCGGCGCCAATCAGCTCGGGCAGTGCGACGCGGGCGAGCATTTCGATCGTGTTTGTGGGCGTTATGGACATGATTGATTCGCGGCGGATGTGGGCGTGCCGCAATGATCTTGTTGAGGCAGATAAGTGTCAACAATCTGCAATACACAAAAACTAAATTGCATTCAGCTTAAGCAAGCTTCCTTTCATCCAGATGACAGGCGGCTCCTGCCATCTGGATGAAACCTTCCGGCACCAAGCTTGGCGATCAAACAGGGTTGCCACTACGCGCCGGTTGCCGATTCGATTCTTCAAACGGGAGTTGTCACATGAAACGTCGCATCCTGCTCCAAACGCTTGCCCTTGCCACTTGTGCCGCGCTGTTCAGCGTGCCGGCCCATGCCGAGAAGGTCACCCTCAACGTTTACACCGCGCTCGAGACCGACCAGCTCAAGGCCTATCAGGAGGCGTTCAACAAGCAGTATCCCGATATCGAGATCAAATGGACGCGCGATTCGACCGGTGTCGTCACCGCCAAATTGCTGGCCGAGAAAGCCAACTCGGTGGCGGACGTGGTGGGTGGTTGCGTTTCCCGGTATCGCGACCCGGCTCAAGTATGTGCCGGCTGACTATGAAGAGCGTCTGGTGCCGCTCGACTTCAACAAGACCGCAGCAAGCCGCGGCGCAGTGCTGACCGGGTGGCACTCGATATCGCAGCGGGCGAGTTTGTGGTGTTCCTCGGGCCATCGGGTTGCGGCAAGACCACGCTGCTGCGCGTGATCGCAGGCCTCGAACAGATCTCGGGTGGTCAGTAACAGCGGGTGGCGCTGGCGGGGCGTCCCGGTTTGCTGCTGCTCGATCCCTTCTTTCCTGCGTTGTCCCGAGTCCCGATCGCCCACCATGTGAGCGGTCCATCCAATTGCACCTTCGATGGCCATCCGCTGATCGGTAAATTCACCGCTCTGGCGGGCTTCTTCGCCCTGAGCGGTTGCAATGGCGCCGGGATCGCCATTTCGGGCGGTGCGGGTCGCCTGCTTGCCGAGATGGTTGCCGGCGCCACTTGCTTCGTGGGTCCGGATATCTTCAAACCCGACCGCCTGCCCGACTTCGATCCGTTTGCACCTGCTTTTCTGGCGCAGTGTGTTGCTGTGCGTTCGGGCAAGACTGCGGGATAAAATCGAGCTAGGCTAACGCTGCGGTTCTGCTCTCGCTCGCCGAAGCCTCGTGCAGAATCCGTTCAAGGATCTCAGGGACCTCGAACAGTGCCCGATTGTCGATTCGCCTCACGCTGGCCTGGAATGCGTCGAAGCCGTTCAAGAGTTGTGCAACCGCGCGATCGATGGTGCGAAAGCTGCCGTGCACCACGCCGAGGCCGTTCTTACTGACCCACTCAGCGTTGTATCGCTCCTGCGGCATCGTCCACGCATTGTCGACAACGATGACCGGTAAACCTTGTTGCACCGCCTCGCTGATGCTGCCCGGTCCCGGTTTGCCGATGAAGAAATCTGCCAGTTGCATGTAGTAAGGGATGTCAGCGGTGAAGTCGACCACCAGTCGCGGCGCGGTCCGAGGGAGCTGACGCAGGCGTGCGGCCAGTCCCTTGTTGTGGCCGCAAATCAGGATCAACTGTGTCGATGCCGCCAGCCGCCGCGCGATGCCGAGCATCGCCTTCGAGCCGTGGCCCCCGAACAGCACGAGGCCCGTCGGTCGCTCCGGGTCCAGGCCCAGGCGCAATCTTTCCTCAGTGCGATCGACCGTCATCGACTCATAGAACTCGGGCCGGATGATCATTCCAGACGTCGCGTGGATGCGTTTCGCATCGTGGCCGAGTGCGCGCGCCTGTTCGGCCGCCCGTGGCGTACCACAGATGAAATGCTGCGGCTGACCGGGTTCGATCCAGAAGTTCGGCGGGATGTCGGCGAGGTCGGTCAGCAAGGTGGTGTAGGGCACACCCGGTAGCGTCGAGGCCAGACTCTGGTAGAGCGCACGATTGAAGTTCGGTACGAGCGACACGACAAGATCGGGCTCTGTGTGCAGCCAATGTTGCTGCAGTGTCCGAAGCAAAAACGGGTGACCGAGCCGGATGGCTGCTTGCAGGAGCTTCAACTCCTGCGCCATGCCCAAAGTCCAGCCACGCGCCAAGCGCTTGTTGTACCAGTCCTCAGGCGCACTTCCGGTCACCGAACGGAACTTGCCCTGCGAATCGAGCACCTCGAACAGATTCACGAGACGCACGTGCCACGATGGCGTTTGCCGGCGCAATGCAGCCTCAAGGGCAAGCGCCGAGGCGCGGTGTCCGCCACCAGCGTTGAAGTAGATCAGATCAATCGTTGTTGATGTCATTCTTCCTCTCGGTCTGGCTCGTCACGCAAAAATTCGCATGCTATTTCCGCTGCCGCGGCGTTACTGGCGAGCGCGTCAGGCAGGCCCAGCGTATGGAGCAGCTTTCCCGCGAACTCGGCGGGTGATAACTGATCGCGGTTTGGATAGGGAACCATGCCGGGAAACTAGTCGAAGAGTGCGACGAATTTGTGACACCTGACCGGGCGCTTTTGTCTGGAAGCAGTCAGTGCATCACCCACGTCTCCAAAATTCTCAACCCATTGGGCGGCTGGCTCGACGTTCGAAGCCATCCTTGATATCGATCAGCGTGGCTGTACCGCCGCTCTCGTGGCTAACGAGCAGCAGCGGGGTGCTGGCGATGCCTGCGCTCGCGCGAGTGCTGTCGCGTCGTGATGGAGACGTCGATTACTGCTGTAACCGCCTTGCAACATCCTTTTCCGACACTATCGGTAGTTGGCTGCTACCCATGGCCGGCCGCAACGACAACGCGAGGAGCTTGCATGCCCGGCACCATCAAACCTGTTCAACAAGACTGGCAGGTATTGTATCGAGACGGAACCCTGAGACACGCCGCGCTTGCCGGCATCATGCGTCCATCGTTCCTTTGCCGGAAATGCGGAAAGAGCCAGGTGGTGAGTGGTCGCAAACAAGTGGTTCAGGGGACTTCCCGGTTCGGGTACCACTGCGCCCGTTGCGTTGATGCAAACTACGGCTGCAATGCGCCAGCCTGACAACGGCCCGGAGTAC
>JAEUNS010000103.1 GCA_016790005.1 Zoogloeaceae bacterium | reverse complement strand
ATGGCGGGCAGATGTCGGCCGAGTCGGTTTGCCAGGGTGCGCCAGGCCTCGATCTGGGCCAGGCTGTTGAGCACCGGCACCAGGTCGTTCACGACACATTCGAGCTCTGCGCCCGGATGTACCCCATGCAGAACATACAGGTTGGCATCGGCCGGCAAATGGGGGCGCAGGTCGATGGCCTCGCTCAGATGGGCAACAAAGAAATGCCGGCATCCGGCGTGATACAGGGCTGGCACGACCCGGGTCGCGCCGAGGCCATAGGCATCGGCCTTCACGACCGCGCCGCATTCGGCACCGCTGAGCCGTCCCTTGAGGGTTCGCCAGTTGTCGCAGATGGCACCCAGATCGATCGTCAGCACGGCACCAGCGTTGGTCAGTTTGCGAGTGGACATGGTTATCTCTTTTGATGAGTTGATACGCATGCAAGGGCTCGGTGCTGGCGCTGGGTGTGATCTGCCCAACGCCAGCCTTCCGGTGAGCCTCTAGCGGGCCTGCTTGCCGGCCCAGTAATCCTGGGTCAGCTTGACGATGACCGGCGAGAGCAGCAACAGCGACACGAGGTTTGGCAGCGCCATGAAGGCGTTGAGCGTATCTGACACCAGCCACACGAAATCGAGGTGGGTAACCGCGCCGACCAGCACGAACAGCGTCCATAGCACCCGATAAGGCACTTCGACCGCGGTGCCGAACAGGTATTCCCAGCACTTCTCGCCGTAATACGACCAGCCGAGAATGGTGGTGAAGGCAAACACCACCAGTGCGATCGCGAGGAACTGACCGCCAAAGCCCGGGAAGGCCTCGCTGAAGCCGGCCGCGCTCAGGGCTGCGCCCTTGAGGCCGCTGCTCCATACACCGGTCACCAGCAGCACGAGACCGGTCATGGTGCACACCACGATCGTGTCGATGAAGGTGCCCATCATCCCGACCAGGCCCGATTCGACCGGGTTCTTGGTCTGGCCGGCAGCCTGGGCGATACCTGCGGTGCCGAGACCGGCCTCGTTCGAGAAGATGCCACGGGCTACGCCATAGCGGATCGCCATCATCAATGCGGCACCTGCAAAGCCGCCAGTCGCGGCAACCGGGCTGAAGGCACTCGAGAATATCAGCGCGAATGCACCCGGAATCTGGTCGGCATAGATGCCCAGCACGATCAGGCACGCGACGACATAGCCGATACACATGAACGGCACCAGCTTCTCCGCCACGGCACCGATGCGTTTTACCCCGCCCAGCAGCACGAAACCGGTGAACACGGCCATCACCACGCCGGACACCCACGGGTTGACCCCGAAGGAAGCCTCGAGCGCACCGGCGATGCTGTTCGACTGGACCATGTTGCCGATGCCGAATCCGGCCAGGCCGCCGAATATGGCGAATGCGGCGCCGAGCCAGCGCCAGTTGCGCCCGAGCCCGTTCTTGATCGCATACATCGGGCCGCCGACCTGCTCGCCCTTGTCGTCGGTTTCGCGGTAGTGCACTGCGACCAGCACTTCGGCGTATTTGGTGGCCATGCCGACCAGCGCCGTCATCCACATCCAGAACATCGCGCCGGGGCCGCCGATGGCGATTGCGGTGGCCACGCCGGCAATGTTGCCGGTACCGACGGTGGCCGCGAGCGCCGTCATCAGTGCGGCATAGGGGGTGATTTCACCCGGGGCGTCCGGTGCGGCCTTGCGGCCACGCCACACCATGACAAAGCCGGCGAGGATCTTGGTGATCGGCATGAACTTCAGCCGTAGTTGCAGGAATACGCCGGTGCCGAGGATCGCGATCAGCATCGGCGGCCCCCAGACGATATCGTTGATTGCGGTAATGAACTGCGTCAAAGCTTCCATTTTCTAGTCTCGCTCCAGTGTGGCGTGATCAGGCGCTGATGCGCGCGACCGCCGCGATCTCGACGTGGGCGCCGGTCGGCAGCGCGACCACCTGCACGGTCGAGCGCGCTGGACGATGGTTGCCGAAACGACGGGCAAACACGGCGTTCATGTCGGCGAACTGGGCCAGATCGGTCATGTACACCGTGACCGAGGCGACCTGCGCGAGCGCGCTGCCGGCGCCGGCCAGCACCGCTTCGAGGTTGTCGAAGACCTGTTCGGTCTGCACCGCGATGTCGCCGCCGACCTTCTCGCCGCTGGCGGTCAGCGGGATCTGACCCGAGGTGAATACCCAGTTGTCGGTGACGATGGCCTGCGAGTAGGGGCCGATGGCTTGCGGTGCTGCGCTGGTGGCGATGATCTTCATGGTTTTGTCTCCGTTGGTATGGGGTGTTGCTGAATTTGTGGGTGTCAGGCGTAGCGTGAAACGGCGAGGTCGCTTACATCGATCTCGGGTGTTTTGCCGCTGAGCATGTCGGCCACGACCCGGCCAGTACCGGCCGCCATGGTCCAGCCGAGCGTGCCGTGTCCGGTGCTCAGCGTCAGGTTGGAATAGCGGGTCGGGCCGATGATCGGCGTGCCGTCGGGCGTCATCGGGCGCAGGCCGGTCCAGAACTCGGCCTTGGCAACGTCGCCACCGCGCGGGAACAGGTCGCTCACGACGAATTCGAGGGTCTTGCGCCGGCCGGCGTCGAGGTTCAGGTCGAAACCCGACAACTGCGCGGTGCCGCCGACCCGGATGCGGTCGCCCAGGCGCGTCACCGCGACCTTGTGGGTTTCGTCCATGATCGTCGACTCGGGCGCCATCGCCGGGTCGCTGATCGGCACCGTGATCGAGAAGCCCTTGACGGGATAAACCGGAATGTCGATGCCGGTCGGCTTGAGCAGTTGGGTCGAGTAGCTTCCCAGCGCGAGCACGTATTGGTCGGCGGTGAGGACGCCGTTGCTGGTGCGCACTCCGGTGATCTTCGTCCCCGAGTGTTCCAGCCCTTCGATGGTGATGCCGAAGCGGAAGTCCACCCCGAGCGCCTTTGCCATCTCGGCGAGTTTCTCGGTGAACTTGAAGCAGTCGCCGGTTTCGTCGCCCGGCAGGCGCAGCGCACCGACGAACTTGTTCTTCACCAGGTTCAGCGCGGGTTCGTATTCCAGATAGCCGTTGCGGTCCAGCACCTGATAGGGCACATCGAACTGCTTGAGAATCTCGACGTCCTTGCCGATGCCGTCGAGCTGTTTCTGGGTGCGGAACAGCTGCAGCGTGCCCTGGCTGCGCTCGTCGTAGCTGATGCCGGTTTCGGCGCGCAGCTGTTTGAGGCAGTCGCGGCTGTATTCGGCCACCCGCACCATGCGGCTCTTGTTGATCTGGTAGCGTGCCTCGGTGCAGTTGCGCAGCATCGAAACCCCCCAGCGCCACATCGCCGGATCGAGCATCGGTTTGATCACCAGCGGGCTATGATGCATGAGCATCCACTTGATCGCCTTGATCGGCACGCCGGGGCCGGCCCAAGGTGCCGAATAACCCGGTGAGACCTCGCCCGCATTGGCGAAACTGGTTTCGAGCGCCGGTCCGGGTTGCCGATCGATCACGGTGACCTGATGTCCGGCCCGCGCCAGATAGTAGGCAATGCTGGTACCGATGACTCCGCTGCCGAGGACGAGGACGTGCATGCGAGTTCTCCTTGATGTTCAGATGGTTGGCTTGTGTTCCTCACCCCTAAGCGATTTGTGTGCCAGTGGCACAAAAACACGTATAAACATACGCTTATGACTTATGTGGGCGAAGCTGGATGATTTTGTGTATCGATTTAAGTACAGCGCAGTACGAACGGGGGCCTGGCTGAAGAAAAATATCTATTAATATCAATTAATTAAATATATTGTACAGAAAACAGTACAGTGTACTGAGTTGGATACGATCAACACAGGCCATGTGATCGTGATGACGCCAGCTTGCGCACTTACGGTGCCAGGCCGAACCGATGGTGGGTCGAATTGTAACAAGAGTGCAACTTCGTTAGCTGACACTGCGGAGTTTCCTTTAAACGATCAGGAGTCCCCCATGCCTTTGACCACGTTTGCCCGCACGCGCATCGGTGCCAGCTTGTTCGCATTATGCGCGGGCAGTGTATTTGCAGCACCGCCGGTCGCACCGTTCAAACTAAGCCTCAGCCCGATCGGCACCCATGAAAGCGGAGTCTTCGACCAGGCGGGTGCGGAGATCGTCGCCCATGACCCCAAGTCCCAGCGCCTGTTCGTAGTCAATGCCCAGAGTGGCAGGATCGACGTGCTCGATGCCCGCAATCCGTCAGTGCCGACGCTCTTGTTCAGCATCGATCTGTCCGGCTATGGCAGCGCGATCAACAGTGTTGCGGTTCACGGCGGTCTGGTAGCGGCAGCGGTCGAGAACGAGGTTCGTACCGACCCAGGCAAGGCGGTGTTCATGGATGTGAACGGTGCAGTGATTGCGGCGGTCGAAGTGGGCGCATTGCCCGACATGCTCACCTTTTCCCCCGACGGCAAGCATGTGCTGGTGGCCAACGAGGGTGAGCCCAGCGCGGATTACAGCATCGATCCCGAGGGCTCGGTGAGCATCATCGATCTGCCGCGCCAGATCGGGAACCTGGACCCGTCGCATGTGCGCACCGCGGGCTTTACGCGCTTCAATGATGCCGAGCTCGATGCGTCGATTCGCATCAGCGGGCCCAATGCAACGGTTGCGCAGGATCTCGAGCCGGAATACATCAGCGTATCGGGCGATTCGCGCACGGCTTGGGTAACGCTGCAGGAGAACAACGCGATTGCCCGCCTGGAGATCCGGTCGGGTGAATTCGTCAGCCTGACCGGCCTGGGGTTCAAGGATCACCTGGCCATGGGCAGCGAGATCGACGTTAGCGACCGTGATGGCATTCGCATCGCCAACTGGCCGGTGTATGGCGTTTATCAGCCGGATGCAATTGCGAGTTATGAGTACAAGGGCAAGCCCTATCTCGTGACCGCAAACGAAGGCGATGCGCGCGAATATACCGGTTATACCGATGTTTCCCGCTACCGTGCGTTGAGCGGTGCCATCCCGTTCTGTGCCGATTCGCCGCGTTTGCAGGGTTTTCTGGCCGATAACGATGTGAACGTGAGCACGGCGGCGCAATTGCGTGACAACGATCTCGGCATGGGGCGGCTCAATGTATTCACGACCGAGGGCTTGCGCGAGGACGGGTCTTGCTACGAGGCTATCTACGCCCAGGGCGCGCGTTCGTTCTCGATTTGGAATGAAAACGTCGAGCAGGTGTACGACAGCGGCGCCGATTTCGAGTTGATTACCGCCGAAGCGAATCCCGAATTCTTTAATTCGAATCATCGTGAGAACAATTTCGAAGGTCGCAGCGACGACAAGGGGCCGGAACCGGAAGGCGTGACCGTGGCCAAGCTGTGGGGTAGCACCTATGCCTTCATCGGCCTGGAGCGCGTCGGCGGTGTGATGGTTTATGACGTCACCAATCCGTACAAGCCCTCATTTGTGCAGTACTTCAACAATCGCGATTTCAGCCAGGATCCGACCAGCGTTGCAGCGGGCGACCTGGGCGCCGAAGGCCTGACGGTGATCGAGGCATCCAAGAGCCCGATTCCCGGCATACCCTTACTGGTGGTGGCGAACGAGGTGAGCGGTACGACCACGGTTTTCCGCATCGATCGGGCGCGTCAGGTGGGTCGCTGAGCGGTCACGGAAGTCTCAAGGGTACCGGCAGGCGTTTTGCTTGCCGGTGAAGTCAGCCTCGACCATCTACCGAACCGGCGTTCACGCGGCTGGGACTCTGGGCGTGTCGCTGGTGGTGTCGCTGGTGGTGTCGCACATGTTCGTCCTCTACTTCAGGATTATGGCCGCCTTTGCGGCGGCGCCGATCGCGAAGTGCCGGATCGTTGTCGCACGCTTTCGTGCTGCGACAAGGAGCCCTTCCGCGCCGGGCCGAGCTCACGCCGGATCGTCGGCGCGCATGACCCGGTTGCGGCCCGCGTTCTTTGCCGCATAGAGGGCGGTGTCGGCGCGTGACAGCACGCCGTCGACCGTGTCACCCTTGTGCGCCACCGCGACACCGGCACTTATCGTGACGCCGATCGTCTGCCCCCCGATGTCGATCCGGGTATCAGCAACTGCGGCTCGGATGCGCTCGGCCAGCTCCAATGCGGCATCGCCACCTGTTTCGACCATGGCAATCGCGAATTCTTCGCCTCCCACCCGTCCGAGGGCGTCGGTAGTGCGAACCTTGTTGCGCATGAGCTCGGCGACGATCTTCAGCACCCGGTCGCCGGCTGCATGGCCATGCTGGTCATTTACCCGCTTGAAGAAGTCGACGTCGAGCATCAGCACCGACAAGGGGTGATCATGCCGGCGCATGCGATCGAGTTCGCTGGCGAGGCTTTCGGTGAAGGCGCGGCGGTTCGCGAGTCCGGTGAGTGGATCGGTGCGGGCCAGTTCGATCAGTCTTGCCTCGAGGCGCTTACGCTCGCTGATGTCTTCCTTGATCGCGACGAAGTGGTGGATGACCCCGCGCTCGTCGCTGACCGGGGCGATGGTGAGTGACTCATGGTAGAGCGATTCGTCCTTGCGCTTGTTGATCAGCTCGCCGCGCCAGACTCGTCCCGAGCGGATCGCTTCCCACAGCCGCTTGTAGAAGTCAGGGCCCTGCAGGCCGGATCGCACCAGCTCCGCGGGCTTGCGCCCATATGCCTCGTCGAATGCGAAGCCGGTGAGCTCGCTGAAGGCTGGATTGGCCCATTCGATGTGAGCGTCGGTGTCGGTGATGACGATGCCGCTCGGTGCTGCATTCACCGCCGCGCGCAGCAGTTCGGATTCCTGCTCGGCGTCGCGTCTTCGGGTCACGTCGAGAAGCATCACGGTCACGCCGTTGAAGGCGTCAAAGGCAAAAGGCCGCACGATTAGCTGAAAGTAGCGCGCACCCAGGCTGGACTGCGTAGCGAACTCGCCATCGAAAGCCGGGCTCTGTCCATTGAGAACGGCTCGCACAGGGCCATCCGGGCGGGCGTCATCATGGCTTAGATATGCGGCGAAATCTTCGATCGTCATGCCCGCCTTGGCGCGCATGGCGCCGACCGCGTCGCCCAGGCTGGTCTCGCTCCAGGTGCGATTGCTGAGCACCAGCCGCCCCTCGGCGTCGAACAAAAGCACCGCGGCGGGTAGGGTGTCGAGCAACTGGCCGACGCGTGCCAATTCGATCTGCTGCGTTCTGAACTGGCGCTCGCCGATCCGCCTGAACATCAGGTAGGCGATCAGCACAGCGATCAATGCGATGGCGATGATGGGCAGCAGCGTCGCTTGCTGGCGCCGACTCTCGGACTTTGCCGCTGTGATCGCTGCATCCAGATCGACATGCGCGATGACCCCGATCGGCAGCCTGGTGTCGACGCGATGGGTGATTAGGGCACTGTCGTCATCCAGCACGGAAGGGACGACGCCGCTCTCGTTGCCCGCGGCCCATCCCGCGGCGATCTCGCGATTGCTTGCAATGCGGCCTGCGGTATGGACCGCCTCGGCAGTCGAGAACAGAATCCGGCCGTCGTAGCGCACGATGTCGAACTCCATCGGCACGGCATCCCGCAGCGCGAGTCGGTTGAGGAAAAAATCTACATTCAGCACCGCGATCAGGCTGAGCCGGGGACCCTCGCCCATCGAGAGACTGCGAATCAACGGAACGAAGCCGATGTCGGGCTGAACATCGCTCCAGTCGAGGATCTCCTGGCCATCGGCCAGGTCGCGTCCGTGATAGGGCGGACCGACGCGCAGAAGATCGCTGTGAGGCGCCACATCGGGCAGGTAGCCGGCGGTTGCAGGCTTGAGTCCGAGGTCGTCATCATTGCTGCTGATGACGACTCTACCGCTGTCGTCGAGCAGGGACAGCGAGCGTAGCTGGGGCGAGTTGATCAGCGCAGCCTTGAGCGTGGCCTTCCAGCCATCGCTACTGCGTTCGGCGTAGCCGCTTTCGAGCAGGCTGCGCATCAGCAGGTCGACGGTGGAGATCGTTTGAGCCAGTTGCTCGACTGCGGCACGGGTGTGAAGTTCGGCCAGCTTGGTCTGGGTGTTGATCGTCTCTTGTTCAATCGCGCGTCGATGGTAGCGCAAGGACAGCACCGACAGCACCAGGCACAGTACGATGAAGAGGACAAAGCCCAGATCCGCATAGCGTGTGATGGTTTGGCGGCCCAATTGCGATTCTCTGCGCCAGTGCCCTTTACCGGATCTGCACGATGGTCGACAGCCCGTGCCGTTCGGCCGAAGTGGCGAGCCGTCCATCAGCCTTTACTGCGCTTACAAAGTCCTGCAGCCGCTCGAACCAGCGGTCGTCTCCTGGTGCCAGCGCATAGGCATAGGGGGTCAGATGATAGGCCGTATCGGGTGTGATCAGGCGCGCCCAGTCGGCACTGTCGAGCATGCGTCGACTGTAGGGATAGTCGGTCATGAATGCGTCTGCGCGACCCGATTCGACCTCCTGCTCGCGGGCATGTGGCGTATCCAGCACGATCAGGCTGGCTTGCTGCAATTTTTCACGCATCACGGGTTCGTGCAGTGTGCCCTTGGCGACGGCGATGCGGATGCCGGGTTTGTCGATGTCTTCCCAGTCGCGAATGCGCCGGTTGCTGCGGGTGGTGATCGCGTAGATGTCACTGACCAAGTGCGGCGAGGTGAAGCGCAAGACCTTCTGACGGCCCGGCGTGACCCCGATTGCGAACATCGCCACGTCGCACCGCCCGCCAAGAACATCGTCCGCGAGTCTCGAGAAACTGCTATCGACGAACTCGACCCTTACGCCAATATCGGTGCCAAGCGCATTGGCCATATCGATATCGATTCCGTCGAGCAGTCCGCTCTTGGGGTTTCGATAGGAAATGCCATAATAATCGGGCCAGATGCACACCTTGAGCAGCTTGCCGGCGATGATCCGATCGAACCGCGAGCCCTCGGATTCTTCAGCCTGAGCGGTGTCTGCCCCTGAAGTGGCCATCAAACAAAAGGCAAGCACGGCAAGCGATGGGCTTGTTCGAATCATTTCCCTGGCTTTGTTTTGCAATTTCCTGCACGGATTCTAGCAGATGGTCAGCGCCCAACCCCGTGTGCTGGTACACGGCCCTTGGTCTGCGACCAAAGTGGTCATGATCGACCCTGTGAGGGCCCGCACATGGGCATTCAGCTTGCGCGGGTTGCTGGCTGCGGACCAAGCCGGTTAAATGATTGACCCCCATCGAATGGTCGCGGATACTGCGCTTGCATAGCTGGAGGGGACCGTTTCATTACTTTGGCTGCATTTGTCGCGATTTTCATGGAGTTCAAGCGTGTTGGGTAATGTCGTCCTGCCAGCTGTTTTGCTGTCTTTTGCCATGCTGGGTTGCAGCACCACGCCGGCGCAGAATCAGTCAGCGGAGCATCCGCACGAGCGGCTGGAGGTTTCACTCGAGGCGGATGACAGCGAGTCGCGCACGGAAGGCGACATTGCGCAGATGGTCACCGTTGAAGACCAAGCTGCCGACACGCACGTCGAAGGCGGATCCGTGCCTGCTGGCGCAACCGCGGCGGAGCGTGAGTCCTTTCTCGATTATTCACGGCGGGTGGTGCAGGGCGTGACGACCTGGGCCGCCAGCGGGATCAACAGCTGGTTTGGAGACATTCCGTTCGAAGACGGCGGGCGGGTCTGGAACGGCCGCTTTGCCCTGCGTACCCTGTGGCGCCAGGACGACGGCTTCGACTTCAATGTGCGCTTTTCGGCACGTCTGGACCTGCCCAACCTCAGGGATAACTCGTATCTGTTCTTCGGCCGCGAGAACGAGCGTGACCTGATCAGAGACCAACCACAAACCTTTACCCGCCAGCAGCAGCTGATCTCAGAGGACAGGCGCGACGACTCGAGCTTTTTCTTCGGCCTGGGCAAGTCGCTCTATGACGCGGTCGATTTCCGGCTCGGTATTCGTGGTGGCTACAAGGTCTTCACCCATGTGCGCTACAGTCATGGTTGGGAACTGTCCGAGCAGGACGACATCAATTTTCGCCAGACCTTTTTCTGGGCGGTCAACGAGGGCTTCGGTTCGACCACCTCGCTCAATTATGAGCACGCCTTCGACCCGAGCCTCGCGTTCAAGTGGCTGAATTCGACCACGATCTCGGAAGACACCAATGACTTCGAATGGTCGAGCAGTGTCGGCCTGCACAAGGCCTTTGGCGATCGGCGGCTGTTGTCGAGCGAGATCCTGATCAATGGTGAAACCGGCTCGAGCGTCACGGTCGGCGAATACGGCGTGCGCTTCAAATGGCAACAGCCGTTCCTGCGCGACTGGCTGATCGGCGAGCTGATTCTTGGCCATTTCTGGCCGCAAGATGATGGCGAAGAAGAGCGCGACCGCAGCTGGGCTCTTGGCACCGGGATGACCATGCAATTCTGACCCGCTCGATGCCCGCGCCATGTGCGCGCCGCGGCCTGCTCCTCGACCGCCGTGATCCACTACGGGTCGTAGTGGATCACGGTGCCGGCCGCGGTCCCCGGTCTGACCACATAAACAATACATGGCGCCCATTGCCCCGCGAGGCGCTTCAACTAAGCCGCAAGCGCGCGGGCCTGCACCCCTGCCGTGCTGCCGATACGGTTGACGCCGCTTACCAGCGCCTTGATGGTTGCGGTGACGATGTTGGTGTCGATGCCCACCCCGAAGCATTCGCTGCCCCCGTTGCTGGTTGCAAGCTCGAGAAATGCGCAGGCCCGTGCAT
>JAEUNS010000091.1 GCA_016790005.1 Zoogloeaceae bacterium | reverse complement strand
CACACCCTGAACCCTCAGCCCCCGCTCGAGTTTGGCAGCGCGCAGCCGTTGGGCAAGCTCGGGGGTTGCGCCAAACTCGCCATCCGAGGCGATCAGCAGATCGGCGAGTTGCCATTCGCGCTCTTCGAGTTTGGCGAGCGTGCGCTGCAGCGGCCCGCCGATGTCGGTGCCCCCGCTGAAGCTCTGGCCGAGAAAGCGTGTGAGTGCCTGCAGGCCCGAGTCATCGAGCGACAGCACGCTTTCGACCACCTCGTCCGGCCCGCTGAAGGCGAACACATGGCACGCCCGCCCGTCCTCATGCGCGGCGCGCACCGCCTCCAGCACGACCGCCTTCGCGACCGTCTCGGCACCACCCTGCATCGAGCCCGAGGTATCGACGCAGATCAGCATCGGCCCGAGTTCGAAGCGCTTCTCGGGCGCAGGCTCGAGACTTGGACGCAGCACTTCGACCTCCTCGTGATGAAGCTCTGACATCGTGTCATCGTCTTCATAGGTGAGCAGAGTGCGCTCCGCGTGGCGCGCATGCCAGACCAGACGCAGGCGCGGGTGGGCGAGCAGCATTGCCTCGGCCGGCAGCATGCGCGCGATTCGACCCGAGCGCCGCACGCCGCGGGTCTCGCCGGGAAGATCCGGCACGTGCACTTCACGGGTGGCGGCCGAGCGTGCAAGCGCTGGCTCGATCACCGGCTCGAGGCGACGCGACGCGGCATCCGACTCTTCACTCGGGCGCCTGCGCCCAAGGCTGCGAATCAGGCGCGCAAGCTCGGGCAGCTCTTCGATGAGCTTGCGGATACGCACCACCTCCTGCCAGCCGCTGCTGCGCAACAGGCCGCGCAACATGTCCCAGCGACTGTGCTTGACCAGGTCACCAAGGTCGCCGAACACTTCGATCAGGGCGCGCATCCAACCGCTGCGCTCTGCCCAGTCGGCCCGGAATGCGTCGATCGCGATCGCGACTGCCTCGGCTTCGTCCGCTCCGCGATCGCGGTAGTCGACGATCAGGTCGAGGTGAAACAGCAGACTCTGGAGCAACATCTCGACCAATTCGGGCCGCTCGGAGCAGAACGCGGTCAGCTCGAGTTCGCGGAAACTCGCACACAATGCCGGCCATTCGCTGGCCATTGGCCAGCCATCGTCCGTTTCATCGGGCAGGCAACCGGCCAGCAACGCATGCTGCCAGCGTTCGACGGCGGCAAGGCGCATCTCGAGCCTTCCGCGCGAATGGGTCAACCCTCCCAGCCACAGGCCGCGCGGCAGACGGTCGAGCGCCGCCAGTGCGGCCTCATGGGTGGCGAACAGGCGCGATGGTGGCGCTGCCGCGGCGGCCATCACCGCTGACCTGCGGCCCGACTGGGCGCTGGATGCATCGAGTACGTTCCCCCTCAGATTGCCAGCGAGTCGGTGACGATGGGTTCGGGCTCGATGCCGGGATCTTCATCCAGCCGAGGCAGGCCGGCGAACCCGACCTTTGCCCTCGCGATCCGTTCGGCCAGCAGATTGAGCGCCTCGCGGCTCGCGGCAAGGTTGGCCGCTATCCGACCGGCAAGCGCCTGGTCCATCCAGATGCTGCCCCGCCGATACATGCCGAAACTGCGGGCGTAGTCGTCGATCTCGCGCACGCAGGCAGCGATGCGCTCACTGGCCGCGTCGATCTGGCCAATGCGCGCTTCGATATGGCGGCGACCATAGCGGCGCTTGCGCGAATGGGTGAGTCGCAGTGCCTGAGCACCACCCTTGGCATCGCCGATACTACCTGCGAGTTCGGAAGCCGAAAACCGCAGCCGGCCCGACTCGTCGTAATCGAGATCGTTTGCCTGCCGCTCGGCCTCGAGTTGGGCCTCGAAGGCCTCGACCACGCGGGTGATGCGTACCGGCGACATCGCAGCGTGCACACCCAGGCGGGTTTCCAGCCAGAGCTCGACCGCCTGTTGCCGCTCGGGCGCAGCGGCAACGCACCACGGCAACAACCACAGATCCCAGACCTCCACCGTCGCCCGAGCCTCGCTCGCGCAAGCGACCCGCAGCAGTTGTGCGATCTTGACCCAGCGCCGGTCTGAAACATAGTGCCCTTCTGCCGCCAGATGGCTGCGCAGTTCCGCGAGCAAACCGACCACCTCGGCGCCGAGCCCGACCTTTGCCGCTGCACCGGCCAGCGCAGCGAGGTCGGACGCATCGAGCGCCTCGGGTACCGCTAACTCGCGTTCGGCCTCGCACGCCAGCAGGGCCGCAAAGCCGTCCGCACTCACCGGCGATACGGTCAGGCGCAGCAGAAAACGGTCGAAAAAAGCCTCGGCGACCTCGTCATCCGGTACTTCGTTGGTCGCCCCGATCACACTGATCAGCGGGCAGCGCATGCGCCCCGCCCCATTGTCGAACTCGCGCTCATTCAGCAGGGTCAGCAAGGCATTCAGGATTGCGCTGTTGGCCTTGAACACCTCGTCGATGAACGCAATCGAGGCCTCGGGCAGAAAACCGGCGGTGTGGCGCTCGTAGCGATCCTGTTCGAGGGCACTGATGGACAGCGGCCCGAACAACTCTTCGGGCACTGAGAAGCGGGTAAGCAAGCGTTCGAAGTAGCGGGCGTCACGAAACGCGGCATGGAGCCGCCGCGCCAGGGCACTCTTGGCGGTTCCGGGCGCACCGATCAGCAGGCTGTGCTCGCCCGCGAGGGCTGCGAGCAACACCAGCCGGACTTCACGTTCTCGCTCGACCAGACCGTGGGCGAGGCGTTGAGGCAGTGCGGCAATTCGGGCGACCAGCGCGTTCATCAAAATGAATCCGTCGGGTTTCTCGAGCGCATGATAAACCTCTGAAGCCGCGCCTGATTTGATGGCGATTAAGTCACCGCGGGCGGCCCGCAGATGCGTTGGTGTCGGCCTCGATCGCTTGCAACAGCGCCGAACCGAGCACCGCGGGCGATTGCGCGCCCGACACCCCCAGACTGCGATTGATGATGAAGAACGGTACGCCGCCGATGCCCTGCTTCTGCACCTGCGCAGCCATTCGCCTGACCGCCGCCACCCCACCCAACCCCGACAGGTACTCCAGCACGGCATCACGGCGATCGCCGCAACTCACCGCGATATCGGCAAGCACTGCGGCATTGCCGATGTCGAGCCCCTTCTGGAAGTGCGCCTCGAACAGCGAGGCCACCAGTTGCCGCACCTGGTCCTGGCGAAAACCGAGCGACTGGGCACGATAGGCAAGTCGGTGTGCATTCATGGTGTTGGGCCGCAGTTGAATGCGGTCGAAGGCAAACACGAGTTCATCCGGTGCAGCTGCCTCTACCACCCGCGCAAGCACCGCATCGGCCTCGCGCACCCCGCCGAACTTGGCCTCGAGAAAGGCACGATAGGGCTCGCCCGCGACCGGCGTGTCGGGATTCAGAAAGAACGGCAGCCAGTTCACCCGGGTTTCGATACCCGGATGGGTCTGCGCGAACGTCTGCAGGGCATGATCGAGGCGGGTCTTGCCAAGAAAACACCACGGGCAAACGAAATCCGAAACCACGTCGATATCGATAATCATCCGGTCAATCCCACTCCAACATATTGAGGCCGGCCAGCAGTGCTCACCCCTCAGCCAGCCCTGAACCCATTTCCAAGCAGATACACTTCGGCGCTGCGATCGCGCGACGCCTTGGGCTTGCGCACCTGCAATGCGGCAAAGTGTTTCTGCGCCTCCTGGCGAAATTCCATGAAGCCGGCCCCCTGGAACACCTCACCAGAAACTTGCCGCCCGGCTTCAGATGCTTCACCGCGAAATCCAACGCGAGTTCGGCAAGATACACCGAACGCGCCTGATCGGTGAGCTCGATGCCGGACATGTTGGGCGCCATGTCCGACAACACCAGGTCGACCGGCGCACCGGCCAGCAAGGCTTCCAGTTGCTCGAGCACCGCGTCTTCCTGAAAGTCGCCCTGGATGAATTCCATACCCGGCATCGTCTCGACCGGCAACAGATCGAGCGCGATCACCCGCCCCTTGGCGCCAACCCGCTTGAGCGCCGCCTGGGTCCACGAGCCCGGGGCCGCGCCCAGATCGACCACGACCATGCCCGGGCGCAACAGGTGATCACGCTCGTCGATCTCGAGCAACTTGAATGCCGCCCGGGAGCGGTAGCCCTCGGCCTTGGCGCGCTGAACGTAGGCATCGTTGACATGTTCCATCATCCACGCCTTGCTGGTCCTGGTGCGCTTCATCGGAGTAGAATCCCTGACCTGAAAAAAGAAGTTGAGAATGTCAATGATCGAGATTTCACCGGGCGATCGACGCGCACTGCGCTCCGCCGCCCATCATCTAAACCCCGTCGTATCGATTGCCGCCAACGGGCTCACGCCTTCGGTGCAGGCAGAAATCGAGCGCTCGCTGCAAGCCCATGAGCTGATCAAGGTCAAGGTGCATGGCATCGAACGGGCCGAGCGCGAGTTGCTGCTTGCGCAGGTCTGCAACGCACTTGAGGCCGCGCCGGTGCAACACATCGGCACGATTCTGGTGATCTGGCGCAAACGCCGCGAAACGGAGTCCAGCACCACTGCCAAAGTCGTCAAGGCCGAACCGACGCGACGTCCGGCAAAAGAGAAGTCTGCGCGTGCCTTCGTTGCGGCTGCTCGTCGCACCGCACTGATTCAGAGCGCAGCCGACAAGAAGCGCAAGCAGGTTCGGCGTCCGCGCAACACGACCGGCAAACCCCCGGCACGCAGCAGCTGAGTCTCACCCGCCCGGGCAACCGGGCCCTGCCTTGCATACCCGGCGCGACATGCGCTCAACGCATCAGGCGCCGGACCCCACCTACCAGAACCACGCCAAGCACACTCTGCGCCACATAAAGTACGCTGGAAAAACCGTGCCAAAATGCGAAGCGTTCGGCCAGCGGACTCGCCATCACCTCGAGCGGCAAGGCTTCAAGCTTCATCTGGGCCATGAGCGGCTGAATCCAGAACTGAATCGCAAGCGACGCCACCAGCATCAGTATCACCACGCCGACGATACGGTTGCGAAGCATTGCGGCGCGGTGGGTAATGAAGGCATGGAGCAGGATCCAGGCACCGCACCCCACGCCAATCCAGCCGGTGAGCTCGAACAACCGGCCGGCGACAGCCCCGGCGAGACTGCGGTCTGAGATCATCGCGAACAGCGTCGGTGCAGCGATGAAGCCGATCGCCCATAGCGCGCCCACCCACAGGGTGACCGCGATCAGCAATAGATGCACTGCGTAACGCCCGATCACGCCGGTCGCGCCCGAATCAAACGTAGCGAACCTCGACGATCTCGTATTCGCGCACGCCACCCGGCGCCTTCACCTCGGCGACATCGCCCGCATACTTGCCGATGAGTGCGCGCGCTATCGGCGAGCTGACCGAGATCTTGCCCTCTTTCACATCGGCTTCGTCGTCACCGACGATCTGATAGGTCACGCCATCGCCGGAGTCGAGGTCCTCGAGTTCGACCGTGGCGCCAAACACGCAACGGCCATCGGCGTCGAGCAAGGCCGGGTCGATGATCTGGGCGTTCGACAGCTTCGACTCGAGTTCCTTGATGCGCCCCTCGACGAAGCCTTGGCGCTCCTTGGCTGCATCATATTCGGCGTTTTCAGACAGGTCGCCATGCGAGCGCGCCTCGGCGATCGCGGCAATGACCGAGGGGCGCTCGATGGTTTTCATGCGGTGCAGTTCGGCGCGCAACAACTCCGCGCCCCGCACGGTTAACGGCGTCTTGTTCATCCCCGGTCCTTCAACTCGGCATGCAGAGACTGCAGGCTATAGACTTCGATGCTGTCGAGATGGCGCATACCCATGGTGGCAGCGCGCGCACCCTCGATCGTCGTGTACATCGTGACCTTCGCTGCGAGCGCGCTGGTGCGGATCGAACGCGAATCGACAATGGCCTGACGCTTTTCCTCGACCGTGTTGATCACCAGCGCGATCTCGTCGTTCTTGATCATGTCGACGATATGCGGACGGCCCTCGGTGACCTTGTTCACCGCCTTGGCCGGAACGCCCGAGGCCTCGATGACGGCCGCGGTGCCGCGAGTTGCAACGAGTGTGAAGCCCAGCGCATGCAATGCATGCGCCACCTCGATTGCCGCCGGGCGGTCAGACGGCTTGACACTGATGAATGCGGTCCCGGACTTGGGCAAACGCACGCCGGCGCCTAGTTGCGACTTCACGAAGGCTTCGGCGAAACTGCGGCCCACGCCCATGACTTCTCCGGTCGATTTCATCTCCGGCCCGAGAATGGTGTCGACCCCCGGGAACTTCACGAACGGGAACACAGCCTCCTTGACCGAATAGAAATGCGGCACGACCTCATGGGTCACGCCCTGGCTTGCGAGGCTCTGACCGGCCATACAGCGGGCGGCAATTTTGGCGAGCGGCAGCGAGCAGGCCTTCGACACGAAAGGAACGGTGCGCGACGCGCGCGGATTCACCTCGAGCACGTATACGAGCGCATCGTCGCCCTCGCCCTGAATCGCGAACTGCACATTCATCAAGCCGACCACGTTGAGGGCCCGCGCCATCGCGTCGGTCTGGCGGCGCAATTCGTCCTGCAGCCGGGCGGTGAGCGTGTAGGGCGGCAAGGAGCATGCCGAGTCGCCCGAGTGCACCCCCGCCTGCTCGATATGCTCCATGATCCCGCCGATGATGACCTGCTCGCCGTCGGAGAGCGCATCGACGTCGACCTCGGTCGCATCGTTCAGAAAGCGATCGAGCAGCACCGGCGATTCGTTCGAAACCTTCACCGCCTCGCGCATGTAGCGCTCGAGATCCTTCTGCTCGTGCACGATCTCCATCGCACGCCCGCCCAGCACATAGCTCGGCCGCACCACCAGCGGATAGCCGATCTCTGCCGCAAGCCGCACAGCGGCCTCGGGAGTGCGTGCGGTGCGATTGGGCGGCTGCCTCAGCCCGAGGTCCACCAGCAACTGCTGGAAGCGCTCGCGGTCTTCTGCTGCATCGATCATGTCGGGGCTGGTGCCGATGATCGGCACGCCGTTTTCTTCGAGCGCCTGCGCCCTCTTGAGCGGGGTCTGCCCGCCGAACTGCACGATCACGCCAACTGGCTTCTCGATGTGCACGATCTCGAGGATGTCCTCGAGCGTGATCGGCTCGAAATAGAGACGATCGGACGTGTCGTAGTCGGTCGACACGGTCTCGGGATTGCAGTTGACCATGATGGTTTCGTAACCATCTTCACGCAGGGCGAGCGCTGCATGCACGCAGCAATAGTCGAACTCGATCCCCTGACCGATTCGGTTCGGGCCGCCACCCAGCACCATGATCTTCTTGCGGTCGCTGGGACGCGATTCGCACTCGTCCTCGTAGGTCGAATACATGTAGGCGGTCGAGGTCGAAAATTCGCCTGCGCAGGTATCGACGCGCTTGAACACCGGCCGTACGCCCAAGGTCTGGCGATGCAGGCGCACCGCGGTCTCGTCGCAGCCCAGCAACTTGGCGATGCGCCGGTCGGAGAAGCCCTTGCGCTTTAGATCACGCAGTTCAGGCGCCTTGATGACCTTGAGCGAACGCCCCCCCAGCGCCTTCTCGGTCAGCACGATGTCTTCGATCTGTGCCAGAAACCAAGGGTCGATCTTGGTGAAGTTGAACACCTGATCGAGCGAATAACCCTCGCGGAAAGCCTGACCCACATACCAGATGCGCTGCGCGCCGGGGCTGGCGAGTTCGTGCTCGAGGTCTTCCTGATCAGTCTCGACCTCGTCGAGGCCATAGACGCCCACTTCGAGGCCTCGCAACGCCTTCTGAAACGACTCCTGAAAGGTACGCCCCATCGCCATGACTTCGCCGACCGATTTCATCTGGGTAGTCAGGCGGTCGTTGGCCTGCGGAAACTTCTCGAACGCAAAACGCGGAATCTTGGTCACGACATAGTCGATCGACGGCTCGAACGAGGCCGGCGTGGCCCCACCGGTGATGTCGTTCTTCAACTCGTCGAGGGTATAGCCGACCGCGAGCTTGGCCGCGATCTTGGCGATCGGGAATCCGGTCGCCTTGGAGGCCAGCGCCGACGAGCGGCTCACCCGTGGGTTCATCTCGATCACGATCATCCGCCCGTCTTCGGGGTTGATCGCGAACTGCACGTTGGAGCCGCCGGTGTCGACACCGATCTCGCGCAACACCTCGATCGAAGCATTGCGCAACAACTGGTATTCCTTGTCGGTCAGAGTCTGCGCCGGCGCTACGGTGATCGAGTCACCGGTGTGCACCCCCATCGGGTCGAGGTTTTCGATCGAGCACACGATGATGCAGTTGTCGGCGCGGTCGCGCACGACTTCCATCTCGTACTCCTTCCAGCCGATCAGCGACTCTTCGATCAGGAGTTCGTTGGTCGGACTGGCCTCGAGCCCGCGCTTGCAGATCTCATGGAACTCTTCCATGTTGTAGGCGATGCCGCCGCCGGTTCCGCCGAGCGTGAAGCTCGGGCGGATGATCACCGGAAAGCCGATCCCGCCCTGCACCTGCAAGGCCTCTTCCATGCTGTGAGCGATGCCCGAACGCGCCGAGCCGAGCCCGATGCTGGTCATCGCATCCTTGAACTTGAGCCGGTCTTCCGCCTTGTCGATCGCATCGCGCGACGCGCCGATCAGTTCGACCCCGTACTTCTCGAGCACCCCGTGGCGGGCGAGGTCTAGCGCGCAATTCAGAGCGGTCTGGCCGCCCATCGTGGGTAGCAGCGCATCGGGGCGCTCCTTCGCGATGATGCTCTCCACCACCTGCCAGGTGATCGGCTCGATGTAGGTCACGTCCGCCGTGCCCGGATCGGTCATGATCGTCGCCGGGTTGGAATTCACCAGCACGACTTTGAACCCTTCCTCGCGCAGCGCCTTGCAGGCCTGGGCCCCGGAATAGTCGAATTCGCAAGCCTGACCAATGATGATCGGACCTGCGCCAATGATGAGAATCGTTTGAATGTCTGTGCGTTTAGGCATTGCCTAACCTCGGCCTTTCATTTGAGAGCGGCCACCGTGATGGCAGCCGCTCGGGTGATTCAGCGACGTGCTTCGAGCATCTTGATGAAACGGTCGAAGAGATACGACACGTCATGCGGGCCGGGACTCGCTTCCGGATGCCCCTGGAAGCAGAATGCCGGCACGTCGGTGCGTACGAGCCCCTGCAGGCTGCCATCGAACAGCGACACATGGGTCGGGCGAAGATTCGTAGGCAGTGACTCGGGATCGACCGCAAACCCGTGGTTCTGGCTGGTGATCAGCACCTGACCTGTATCGAGATCCTTGACCGGATGATTCGCGCCATGATGGCCGAACTTCATCTTGAGCGTGCGCGCGCCTGAGGCGAGTGCCAGCAACTGATGCCCGAGACAGATACCGAAGGTCGGAATGCCCTGCTCCAGGAAGCTGCGGATCGCGGCGATCGCGTAGTCGCAAGGCTCGGGGTCGCCCGGACCGTTCGAGAGAAAGATGCCGTCCGGCGCCATTGCCAGTACCTCGGCCGCGGGCGTCTGCGCCGGCACTACGGTGAGGCGGCAGCCGCGGGTGGCCAGCATTCGCAGGATGTTGCGCTTGACCCCGAAGTCGTAAGCGACCACATGAAAACGCGGTTTCGCCTGTTCGACATATCCCTCGCCAAGCACCCACTCGCCCTCTGTCCATGCAGAGGACTCGGTTGCCGACACCACTTTTGCGAGATCCATACCGGCAAGACCGGGAAATGCCCTCGCCTGTGCGATGGCCGCCTCGGGATCGGGTGTTCCGCCCGCCACGGCGGTGACGATACAGCCTGCCTGCGCACCCTTCTCGCGCAGGATGCGGGTGAGCTTGCGGGTATCGATACCTGCGATGGCAACGACGTTCTCGTCGCGCAGGTAGGCATCGAGGGTGCGATCCATGCGGAAGTTCGAAGCCCGCAGCGGCAGGTCACGAATCACCAAACCCGCAGCATGTATGCCACCGGCCTCGACATCCTCCGGGTTCACGCCGGTGTTGCCGATATGGGGATAGGTGAGGGTGACGATCTGTCGGCAGTAGCTCGGGTCGGTCAGGATTTCCTGATAGCCCGACATCGAAGTATTGAAAACGACCTCGCCAACCGTGCTGCCCGCCGCACCGATCCCCTTGCCAGAGAAAACCGTTCCGTCAGCGAGCGCCAGAAGAGCAGACGGGAATGCAGTCACGACAAACTCCTGATTTGAGCCGTAGCGCATGGGGACAGGCTGATCACCCCCCATACGTGAAAAAACGGGACGGGCCGATCGGCCAATCCCGCTAATGAATTTCGCGGAGTATAGCAGCGCCGCCGCATGTCGCGCAAACCGAAGGCGCCCGGACTAGCGCAGCGACTTTCTTAGAACCCGGGTCAGCGCGTCGAGATCGGCCAGGAAAGTCGTCAGCGGATTGCGCAACGCCTCGGGGTTTTCGTTGCGCGCAAGTTGCTCGACCAGGGCCGCTGACGACAGCGCATTGTGTGCAAAAAACACCCCCACGCTGCCCTTGATCGAGTGCGCCATCTCGGCGAGACGCGGGTAGTCGGTCCGCTCGCGCGCGACTCGCAGCCCATTGAGCGACGCCCCGATGTCACGCAGGAATATCTTGATGAGTTGCTGCACTGAATCCTCGTCGCCATCGAGGAGCTCCAGAGTCTGCTGCAGGTCAATGTCGGCACCCTGCTCGGACAGCTCGAGCACGGTGAGATCGCCCGCCCCGCTGTCGACCTCGATCTTGCGCTCGCTGACCCGCGCGATCGCGGCGAACAGTTCGGCCGGGCGAACCGGCTTGGTGACGAAGTCGTCCATCCCGGCCTCGAGGCAGCGGTTACGGTCTTCGGCACCCGCATGTGCGGTCATCGCAACGATCGGAATCGGCATCCACACATCCGATGTCATTGCCCAGCTACGTCGCGCCTCGCGCGCCCGGATCGCACGCGCGGCCTCGAGTCCGCCCATGACCGGCATCTGCATGTCGAGCAGGATCAGGTCGAAGCTGTTCTCGTCGAATTGGTCGACCGCCTCCTGGCCGTTGTTCACGACCACCACATGGTGCCCCGCCTTCTGGAGCATGCGGATCGCAACCGTCTGGTTCACGAGGTTGTCTTCGGCAAGCAGGATCTGCAGACCGCCCGGCGGCGCCTGGATTCCCGCACCCGACATCTGGGTCATCGTGGCGATGGCGTCCAACTCGAACTCCGGCTCGCTGTCTTCGAGTGCGCCACCGCTTTGCGCCACCGCCAAAGCCTGGAGCAACTCGGGAAACGAAAACGGCTTGGCGACCCGCGACAGCAGACCGAGCTCCTTGCAGCGGGCAACATCGTCCTTTTGAAGATGGCTGGGCAGCAGCATCACGATCCGGTCGAGCCAGGGCGTCTGATCCGCGAAAGCCTTGGCAAGCGCAAACCCGCCGGGCTCAGTCATCTGACTATCGAGCAGCAGAAAATCGTATGGGTCGTAGCCGCCGTTCTGGTCGGCCAGCAGCGCGAGCGCGGCCACACCCGAGACAGCCATGCTGCCTCGCAATCCGCAGGCCTCAAGCTGCCGGCACAGCGAGCGTCCGAAGGCTTCGTTCACGACTGCCACCAGCACCTTGCAGCCACGCAGGCTGGCGCAATCAAGCGGCTCGGACTCTGCAACCACCCCGAACCCGACCTCGAACGAGAAGGTGCTGCCACGACCGGGTTCGCTTTCGACCCGCAGCTTGCCGCCCATCAGCTCGACCAACTGGCGGCTGATCGCCAGTCCAAGGCCGGTGCCGCCGAATTTTCGGGTCGTGCTCTCGTCGGCCTGGGTGAAGGCGCCAAAGATCGCCTCCTGCCTGTCGGCGGGAATCCCGATGCCGGTATCCCGCACCACAAACTCGACCGCGGCCCCTGAGCCCTCGCGGCGCTGGAGCCGCACCTCGAGCGCCACCTCGCCATGCTCGGTAAACTTGATTGCATTGCCGATCAGGTTCACCAGCACCTGACGCAAGCGCCCCGGGTCGCCGCGCACCTCGCCGGGCACGCTCGGGTCCAGCGCGCTGAAAATCTCCAGACCTTTCTGATGAGCGCGCAGCGCAACCGACTTGATGGTGTCCGACACCAGATCGGGCAGCGAAAAATCGATCTTCTCGATCGAGAGCATGCCGGCCTCGATCTTCGAGAAATCGAGAATGTCGTTGATGATGGTGAGCAGCGCCTCAGCCGAAGAACGAACCGTCTTGAGATAGTTTCGCTGCTCGGGTTCGAGCTGGGTATCGAGCACCAGTTCGGTCATGCCGATGATGCCGTTCATCGGCGTGCGAATCTCATGACTCATGTTGGCGAGAAAATCGCCCTTGATCCGGCTGGCCGCCTCGGCTCGGTCACGTGCCTCGGTGAGTTCAACCTCGATCCGCTTTTGCGCCGAGATGTCGCGAAAAGTACCGAACACACGTGCCCAGCGGCCGTCGGGCTGACGCTGCTCAACCCGGCCCTGTGCCTGCACCCAGTGCATTGCGCCATCGGGCGCCAGCAGTCGAAACTCGGCCTCGAAGGCCGGTAGGTCGCCGCGCAGATGGGCCTTGAACAAAAGGTCGATGCGAGCCCGGTCGTCAGGGTGGATCTCGAGCATGAACACATCGACATCCATGTCGCCCTGATCGGGCGAGCGCGCCATGATTTCGAGCGAGACATGATCGGTACGAATTCGCCGGTTGACGAGATCCCATTCCCAAAACCCCGCGCCGGTACTGCGCAAACCCAGGTTCAGTCGCTCACGCGTCTCGGAAAGCTCGGCGCGGCAAAGTGCCAGTTCGAGCGCAAGGTCGTCCACAGCAACGGGCGCTGGCGCCGGGGGATGTGTCAGTCCTGCCTGAACGCCGTCGCTCATGACATCAGCGCAGTCCGAGCACGTCCTGCATGTCGAAGAGCCCGCAGGTCTTGCCCTGCAGGAACCGCGCCGCGCGCATCGCGCCGGTTGCGTAGGGCATGCGGCTACCCGACTTGTGGGTAATCTCGATACGCTCGCCAAGGCCGGCAAACAGCACGGTGTGGTCCCCGACCACATCGCCACCACGAATGGTCGAAAAACCGATGGTCTGCGCATCGCGCTCGCCAGTCACCCCTTCCCGCCCGAATATCGCGCACTTGTCGAGATCGCGCCCGAGTTCGCGCGCAACCACCTCGCCCATGCGCAGCGCGGTGCCGGAGGGCGCATCGACCTTGAAGCGATGGTGGGCCTCGATGACCTCGACGTCATAGCCTTCGGACAGTATTCGCGCTGCAACCTCAAGCAGCTTGAACACCGCATTCACCCCGACCGCCATGTTGGGAGCGAACACAACGGGTATGTGTTCGGCCGCGGCGGCGATCTCGGCCTTCTGCTCAGACGAAAACCCGGTCGTACCGATCACGATTGCCCGCCCCAGCTCGCGCGCCAGCGCCAGATGCGCAAGCGTGCCTTCGGGTCGGGTGAAATCGATCACACAGTCGGCGGCGGCAATAGCCGCGCGCGCATCCGCACCGATCATGACACCCGACTGAACACCGATCAACTCGCCGGCATCGCGCCCAATGAAAGCCGCACCCGGGCGATCGAAAGCCGCTGCGAGCGCGACACCGTCGTCACCCAGCGCCGCCTCTGCGAGCATTCTTCCCATGCGCCCTGAAGCACCGGCCACCGCTACCTTGACTTGTTTCATATTTCCGGTTCTCGAATCTTCAATTACGACCGTGACTGCGGTCGCGGCCAACACGGACTAGGCGCTCACTTGCCTTGCGGTCGTGGTACCTCGATCACCCGGTTTGCTGCCGGCGGCTGCGGTGCGGGACCGCTTTCGTCTTCGGGGGGCGCAACATCACCCTCGACCCGCGCCAACAAGTCGTTCTCGAAATACAGGCTTATCGCGCGCTTTTGCGGCTCGCCCTTGCCCGGCACGAAAAGATAAACGTAATCCCAGCGATCAGTGCGGAAGGTGTCGACCAGCAAGGGCGTACCAAGTACATAACGGACTTGATCGCGGGTCATGCCCGGCTTGAGTTGCGCAATCATTTCCTGACTGACGTAGTTGCCTTGGCGAACGTCGATCCGATAAGGGTCAAGCAGTTCGATCGCCGAGTTCATCGAGCAGCCTGCAGTCAGACCGAGCGTGGCGCACAGCGCGAGGAATCTTTTGAGGCACATGGTTTGGTTTCAATGAGACAGTGGCGCCCGACGCGTATCGTTCTCAGGCATGAGCAAAAAGAATATCATAGCGGACGCAAAACCCGCTCGAGATGCGTGTTCTGTCACCGAAATGGGATCCAGATGCCGGACAACAGCAAGAACCTGAAGAGTATGGGCCTCAAGGCCACATACCCGCGCCTGAAGATTCTGGATCTTTTCCAGACTTCCGACACGCGCCACCTGACCGCAGAAGACGTCTATCGGCAGTTGCTCGCCGAAGATATGGATATTGGCCTGGCCACGGTTTACCGGGTGCTCACCCAGTTTGAACAGGCGGGTCTGCTCGAAAGACATTACTTCGAAGCAGGCAAGGCGGTGTTCGAACTCAACGAGGGCGGCCACCATGATCACCTGGTTTGCATGCAGTGCGGCAAGGTCGAAGAGTTCTTCGACCCGGAAATCGAAAGGCGTCAGCTCGCGATCGCCAAGGAGCGCGGTTTCGAGGTGCGCGAACATGCGCTATATCTGTATGCCGACTGCCTGCGCAAGGACTGCCCCAACCGCGAGTAGAGCCGGGCCGAAAGGCCCTCAGGGGGCGATCGGCGGCTGCAGGTCGTGACTCGCAAGACCCAGCATTTCAGCCGCATGCCGGCGCGTCGTGGGCGTGATCCGCATTCCGCCCAGCATGCGTGCGATCTCGTCGATGCGCCCCTCGTCATCGAGCGGCGTCACCGCGCTGACCACCTCACCGCCGTGCGCAGCCTTGGCGATGTTCCACTGCCAGTCGCCACAGGCGGCGACCTGTGCCAGGTGAGTGACACACAGCACCTGGCGGTCGCGCCCGAGGCGTGCAAGCAGCTTGCCGACGATCTCGGCAACACTTCCGCCGATGCCGACATCGACCTCGTCGAAGATCAGCGTCGGCGTGGCCGATTCGCGACTGGTCATGACCTGGATCGCAAGGCCGATGCGCGACAGCTCACCGCCGGACACCACCTTGGCAAGCGGGCGCAAGGGCTGGTTGGGATTGGCTGCAACCCGAAACTCGACCACTTCGAACCCGTGTCCGGTGCCCTGCAGCAAGGGCTCGAGCACCACTTCGAACGCGCCACCGGCCATCGCGAGCGTCTGCATCGCCGCGCTCACCTCTGCTGAAAGGCGCTCCGCTGCCGGCTTACGCAATTCACTCAGTCGGTTTGCCGCCACTTGGTAGGCAGCCGCGGCCTTTGCCTCCTGCTCGGCCAGGTGAACCGGGTCTGCGCGCTCGACCAGGCTCGCAAGCTCGCGCTGCCATTCGGCCAGCAGTTGCGGCAATTCGTCGGGGGAGACGCGATACTTGCGCGCAAGATCGGTGATCTGGCCGATTCGCCGGTCCACCTCATCGAGCCGCGCCGGATCGAGGTCGAGCCGGTCGCGATAACGCCGGAGCGCATGCAGTGCCTCGTCGACCTGAATCGCGGCACCGGCGAGCAGTTCATGCACCTCGGCAAGTCCGGCATCGATGTCGGCCATCGCCTCTACCCTGCTGCTCACCCGCCGGAGCAACGCGCACACCGCAACATCACCATCGCCAAGCTGGGCGACCGTTTCGTCGGCGCCCTCGATCAAGCCGGCGGCATGCGCTAGGCGTGCCTGCTCAAGATTGAGCTGCTCCCAGTCGCCGGGGTCAAAGGCAAGCGTTTCGAGCTCCTTGATCTGCCAGGCGAGCAGATCGCGTTGACGCTCGGAACTGCTCGCATCCTGCTCCGCAAGGCGGCGCAGCTCGACCAACCCCTGCCAGGCTCGATACAGGGCCGCGACCTCGCTCGCGAGTTCGCTCGCACCGGCATGAGCATCCAGAAGGCTACGCTGGGCGTCGGCACGCAACAGCGCATGGTGGGCATGCTGGCCATGGATGTCGGCCAGCCAGTCACCGATCTCGCGCAACTGGGTGAGCGTGACCGGCACCCCATTTACCCATGCCCGCGATCGCCCGCCTGCCTCGATCACCCGTCGCAACAGCAGGGCGTCGTCATCGAGCGGAATCGCCTGATCGGCGCACCAAGCGGCCAGCGATTCAGAAGGCGGCAGTGCAAATTCGGCACTCACATCGGTGCGCTCGCGCCCGCTGCGCACAACCCCGGCATCGGTGCGCCCACCCAGCGCAAGGCCAAGCGCATCGAGCAGGATCGACTTGCCGGCCCCCGTCTCGCCGGTCAACACCCCGAAGCCCGGCTTGAACTCGAGTTCAAGCCGATCGACTATCACGAAATCGCGAATACTCAGACGACGCAGCATGGCAGACAGGGCAGGATGAGGGTGTCGCGCTCAGGGCAACCGGGGCACGGCACTCCAGTTGAGCTTTTCGCGCAGCATCGCAAAATAGCTGTAGTTTTCGGGGTGAAGAAGCCTGATCGCATAGGGCGAGCGGGTAATCCGCACACAGTCGCCTGCGCGCGCATCGAAGCGCGTCTGACCATCGAAATGCACTCTTGCGTCATGCGGGGAGAGCAATTTGATATCGATCCGGCAGGTGTCGGGCAGCGTCACCGGGCGCGCAGTCAGGGCATGCGGGCACAGTGGCACGAGCGCGATCGCTCCGATCGAGGGATGCAGGATCGGGCCGTTGGCAGAGAGCGCATAGGCGGTTGAACCGGTAGGCGTGGTCACGACCATGCCATCGGAACGCTGGGTATACACGAAGTCGTCATCGATCGAGACATCGAACTCGATCATCCTACCCAGCTCACCCTTATTTACCACCACATCATTGAAGGCCAGGGTCTGATAAACCCGCTCGCCCCCGCGCAAGATTTCGGCGCTGAGCATGACCCGATTTTCTTCCGAGTACCGCCCGTCGAGCATCTCGGAGAGGCGCGGAATCGCCTGGTCGCGACTGATGTCGGTCAGAAAACCGACCCGGCCCTGGTTCACCCCCACCAGCGGCACACCGTGCTCCGCCAGCCGGCGCGCCGTGTTGAGCATCGTGCCATCGCCGCCGAGCACCAGCGCAAGATCGGCCGAGGCGCCAATGCCGTCGTAACTCGCAACCGGAAACCCTCCGGCAACGCCGATCGAACTCGCCGTGCCCTGCTCGATCAACACAACATGTCCCCGTTCACGTAGAAAGGCGGCAATATGCAACACGTCCTCAGCCACATCGGGGCTTTGGTACTTGCCAATCAGAGCGATGGTTTCGAAGCGCTTTACCATGGGCGGATTAAACCATATTCACGCCCTCGCTTGGCATGGGCGACAATACTTCCCTAAAATCAGCGCAAACACTCTCAGGCGCCATGAAACAGCTAGACACCCGCTCGCAGATCCTGCTCAAGACCCTGATCGAACGCTATATCGCCGAGGGCCAGCCCGTGGGCTCGCGCGCGCTGTCGCGCCATTCGGGGCTCGAGCTCTCGCCCGCGACCGTTCGCAATGTCATGAGCGACCTCGAAGAAATGGGCTTTATCGCAAGCCCGCACACCTCGGCCGGACGCATCCCGACGGCCCAGGGGTATCGCTTTTTCGTCGATTCGCTGCTGACCGTGCAGCCGCTGGAGCAGGCCCGGGTGCGCGCACTGCAGGGCCAGTTGCAGGCCGACCAGCCGCAGCGCCTGATTAGCGCAGCGTCGCACCTGCTGTCGGATCTCACCCATTTTGCCGGCGTGGTGGTCACGCCGCGCAACCAGACCACCCGGGTGCGCCAGATCGAATTCATCAGCCTGTCCGAAACCCGCATTCTGCTGATCATCGTGACCACCGCCGGCGACGTGCAGAACCGCATCTTGCATACCCGCCGATCGTACTCACCGTCGGAGCTGATCGAGGCTGCCAACTATCTGACCGAGAACCTGGGCGGACTTGCCTTCGGCGAGATGCGCGCCCGCCTGCAGAACGAGCTCAAGCAGTTGCGCAGCGACATGACCGAGCTCATGAGCGCCGCGGTCGAGGCCGGCAACGAGGCGCTCGAAGAAAGCGAGACCCGCTATGTGATGTCGGGCGAAACCAATCTGCTGGGGGTGGAAGACCTCTCGTCGAACATGTCGCGACTGCGCGAGCTGTTCAAGCTGTTCGAGAAAAAGACCGCCCTGGTGCAGTTACTCGAGCTGTCGAACCGGGCCGAGGGCGTACGCATCTTCATCGGCGGCGAATCCGGCCTGGCTGAACTCGATGGCTGCAGCGTGGTCACTGCAAGCTATGAGCTTGACGGGCGCATCGTCGGTTCGGTGGGCGTGATCGGCCCCACCCGCATGGCTTACGACCAAGTCATCCCGCTGGTCGATATCACCGCCCGCCTGCTGAGCAACGCCCTGGCCAACAAGGCCTGAACCCGTCGGCGACGCGCGCTTTCGTCCTTTACCCTCATCCCGCCCTGCAAGGATTCTCATGGCCCGCTTCTGGACCGAGCCCGACTACACCCACGGCAGCCCCAAACGCACCGGCGTGCTGCTGGTGAACCTGGGCACCCCATCCGCACCGACGGCTGCGGCACTGCGCCCCTACCTGAAACAGTTTCTTTCCGATCCGCGGGTGGTCGAGATTCCCCGGCTGATCTGGTGGCCGATACTGAACGGCATCATCCTCAACACCCGTCCGCGCAAATCTGCCGAAAAATACGCCGGCATCTGGATGGATGAAGGCTCACCGCTAAAGGTGCATACCGAGCGTCAAGCCAAGCTGGTGAAGGGCTATCTGCACCTAGCGGGCATCAGCGAGCTCGAAATCGACTGGGCGATGCGCTACGGCGCCCCCTCGGTCGCCGACGTTCTCAACCGCCTGCGCCAAAAGGGCTGTACCCGCATATTGGTGGTGCCGCTCTATCCACAGTATGCCGCCAGCACCACTGCGAGCGTGGTCGATGCCGTGGCCGACTGCCTGGTGCATTGGCGCAACCTGCCCGAGTTGCGCTACATCCGCAACTTTCATGACGACCCCGGCTACATCGCGGCCATGGCGCAAAACGTGCGCGACCACTGGACCCGCAATGGCGCGGCAGAAAAACTGATCATGAGTTTTCATGGCGTGCCGCGCCGACTGCTCGATCTGGGCGACCCGTATCACTGCGAGTGCTACAAGACCGCGCGCCTGCTGGCCGACGCGCTCGGGTTGCCGGCGGAGCGCTGGCAGGTCACCTTCCAGTCGCGCTTCGGCAAGGCCGAATGGCTCAAGCCCTACACCGAGCCGACGCTCCAGGAGCTTGCCGGCAAGGGGTTGAAAAGCGTCGACGTGATCTGCCCGGGCTTCGTGTCCGACTGCCTCGAGACGCTCGAAGAGATCGCAATGGAATGCCGCGACGCCTTCATCGCGGCTGGCGGCGAAACCTTCCACTACATTCCCTGCCTGAACGAGCGCCATGACTGGATCGCGGCGCTGACCGGGCTGATCCGCCGTCACATGAGCGACTGGCTGACAATCACACCCGACAGCGATACCGAGCGACAGGCCGCTATCGCCCATGCCAGGGCGGTCGGCGCAAGCAAATAGGGCGACAAGGCCGACCGGCATTGGTCGGGCCAGGCTTGAAATCGGCCCCACCGCCACCATCTCTCGGGGCATCGAAACGAATCAGGGCCTTGTATGAGCGAAGCCGTCCATATCGTCTGTCCGCATTGCGATGCGGTCAACCGCCTGCCGGTCGATCGCCTGGCCGACCAGGGCTCTTGCGGCAAGTGCAAACGCCCTCTTTTTACCGGGCAGCCGCTCGAGCTCGACCCGGCTCGCTTCGCGATCCATGCCCGTAACAGCGGCATTCCGCTGGTGATCGACTTCTGGGCGCCTTGGTGCGGCCCCTGCAGGATGATGGCGCCCGCCTTCGCCACAGC
>JAEUNS010000088.1 GCA_016790005.1 Zoogloeaceae bacterium | reverse complement strand
GTCGTTCAGATAGAGGGTGGCCAGATGGCGAGCCCGATCCTGCAGGCCGAGTGCGCCGAATGCCCAGGCGAGCGGGTCGCCGCCGTCCGGATCGATGTATTCGTCGAGCGCGGCAAAGCGCGGCCCTTCGGGCAGAAACGTAGCGCTGGCGATGCGATGCGCAATCGTGGAGTCCCGGCCTTGGAGAAAGGCGATCGTCGGTGTCACGGTAGTGCGATAGCGCGCAAATTCGGTCAAAAAGTGGGATACCACCGGCGCACGCGCAGATTCAGGCAGCTTTTCGGCACAAGTGCGAATCGAATCAAGCCCGGTGGGCGAGAACAGATTTAGCACCAACGCAAGCGCGAGGTCGTCCTGCACGGCATCGACGCCGCGCGAACGCAGGAATCCGGTTAGATAAGCGGTTGACGGGTAGGGCGTGTTGAGCTGCGTCATCGGTGGAATGATGGACAGCACCCGGGGTGAGCCTGGTTGATGCTTGATGATGTCGGTCCTGAGCGAATTCATGAATCACGGCACTATAGCGCGCGGGGTCGATCCGCGATAATACGCGCTGTGCGTCGCGATCGTCGCTGCGCGGACGGGGTAGTTTGCCCGGATGCGCTGCCATCGGCATGGCGCGAATTTCAATCGCAACCAAGAAAAGTACCCTGGAGAACCAAGCATGTCAGCAATGACCGAGGGCAAGAACATTTACGTACTGCGCGCCACCTGCGCGGGGGCAATCGGCACGATCGCCCGAATATCCGGATTTCTTGCACGCAACCGTTGCTACATCATGGAGATGGCACAGTTCGACGATGTGCTGACCGGACGGTTCTATTGTCGCGCGGTGTTTTCGACCACCCCCGGTGAGACGCCGCGCCTCGAGCAACTGCTCAAGGCCTTCGGCCCGGTTGCGGCGGAGGAGAGCATGCAGTGGGATCTGCACGACACCCTGGTCAAACCACGCGTGGTGTTGATGGTGTCGAAGTTCGACCATTGTCTGAATGATCTCCTCTATCGCCAGCGCATCGGCGAACTCAAGATGGAGGTCGCAGCGATCGTGTCGAACCATCCCGACCTCGAGCCGCTCGCGCGCTGGCATGGGGTGCCGTTTCACCTGTTGCCGGTGACCCCCGAGAACAAACTTCAACAAGAGGCGCGCCTGCTCGAGATCGTCGCCGAAACCCATGCCGAACTGGTGGTGCTGGCGCGCTACATGCAGGTGCTCTCGGCAGATCTGTGCGAAAAACTGGCGGGCCGGGCGATCAATATTCACCACTCCTTTTTGCCCGGATTCAAGGGCGCCCGGCCTTATCATCAGGCGCATGACCGCGGAGTCAAGCTGATCGGTGCGACCGCCCACTATGTCACCTCGGACCTGGACGAGGGGCCGATCATCGAACAGGCGGTCGAACGGGTCGATCACACCTATCGGCCCGAGCAACTGGTGGCGGTGGGCCGTGATACCGAATGCCTCGCACTCGCCCGCGCCGTGCGCTACCACGTCGAACACCGGGTCTTTCTGAACGGCAACAAGACGGTCGTGTTCCGCTGAGCAAGTATTGGTAATGCAGCCGGACGTCCTGTCGCGATCGATCACCCTGCCGGATGACGCCTGGCAACTACTCGACTGGCTTGCGCATCGGCCCGCGCCGTCGCTGGCAGCGCGTGAAGCCAGGCCGCAGCATGCGGTTGCCGCACTGCTCGACGGGGTCGGAAATCCGCAGCGACGCCTGTGTGCGATTCATGTTGCAGGGTCAAAGGGCAAGGGCAGTACCGCGCTGTTGGTCGAGTCGATACTCGCGGCGGCAGGACTTAAGACCGGTACATTCACCTCGCCTCATCTGGTGCGCTGGACGGAAAGAATCCGGATCGGCGGTGTCGAGCTCGATGCGCAGAGCCTGGTTCTTGCACTCGAGGCGTTGCGCCCGGTTTTGCGCAGCTACTGTTCGCGCGAGCCCGCGCACCCGCCTACGTTCTTCGATGTGATGACCGCGGCGGCGTTCTACCTGTTCGATCGGGCAGGCCTGGATGTCGTGGTGATCGAGGCAGGGCTCGGCGGGCGCCTCGATTCGACCAACATCGTTATGCCTCGCGTGTCATGCATTACCAGCGTCGAGCTTGAACATACCGAACTTCTTGGCACAACGCTGGAACAGATTGCGGCGCACAAGGCGGGCGTGATCAAACCCGGCGTGCCGGCCGTGATCGGTACGCTGCCGGCCCCCGCGTTGGCATGCGTGCTCGAACGCTGTGCGGCCGTTGGCGCGAGCGCATGGGTCGAGGGGTACGAGTTCGCGGTCACGGTCGGCGAGTCGGCCGATACAACGCTGTCGCTGGAACTGTGTCTGCCCGGCGTCAGCCTTGCTGCAAGCATCCCGGTGCTGGGCGCCCACCTCGGGCGCTGCGCGGCGATTGCGCTTGCATGCGTCGCACGCAGTGGCCTCGTCGCAGACGAGCGCCTGGCGCAGGTCGCAATCGCAGGCCTTGCAAATGCGCGCTTGCCGGGGCGTACCGAGGTCGTCGGCCGCGCGCCATGGCGGATTGTAGATGGTGCTCACACGCCGGCGTCTGCGCTTGCACTGCGCGCCGCCATTGCCCGCTTGAACTACGTCGAATCGCATTGGCTGCTCTCGATCTCGAGTGGAAAGGAACTCGGGGCCTTGATCCGCATTCTGCTGCAGGGTGCCAACTCGGTTACGCTGACCCGCGCCGACCCCCTGCGCTCGCTCGCACCGGCGGTGATGGCGGCCGAAGTCGCGGCTCAGTTTCCGGGTATTCCGGTCTATTGCCTCGACACATGCGCTCAGGCGGTGGCGCATGTGCGTCACCTCGCTCACCCGGACGGGCTCATATGCTGTGCGGGTTCAGTGTACCTGGCGGGGGCGGTACGCGAGTTGCTTTGCTGATCTCAGTAAGGTTTGGCATCGGGCGGACCCTGTCACGGTGCTTTCGGAAAATCGCTCAATGAATCGTGCCGTGTGTCGATAAGATTATGGCGATCAGCTGACTTTGGGGTGGTGCCGCCTCGTCGCTTGCCGGGCGCTTGTGGTCGTCATCAACTGAGGAGATTCATGCATGTTCAACAAGGCACTGAAGAATACGATAGCGTCACAGCGACAGGACCTCTTGCGCCAGCAGGCGCTGATCGACGCAATCGATCGCTCGACCGCGAGAATCGAATTTACGCCTGCGGGTATCGTGGTCTTTGCAAATGACACGTTTCTTGAAACCATGAAATACCGGCGCGAGGAAGTCATAGGCCAGCATCACAAGATGTTCTGCAGCGCCGAATATGCCCGTTCGAGCGCCTACGCGGAGAATTGGGATAAATTGCGGCGAGGTGAGTTTCTATCGGGGCGGTTTCAACGGCTCGCGAAAACGGGCGAGCAGGTGTGGCTCGAGGCCAGCTACAACCCGATCCTGGGGGCCAACCGCGAGGTGGTCGGGGTGGTGAAACTCGCAACCGACATCAGTCGTCAGATCGTCGAAGAAAGCGAGCGTAAGGGCATGCTCGAGGCGATCGATCGGTCGATGGCGACCATCGAATTCGATCTCGAGGGCCGGGTGCTCACCGCCAACGACAACTTCCTGCGTACGATGGGCTATTCGCTGAGCGAGATCGCAGGCAAGCATCACCGCGCGTTTTGCGATGCCGAGACTGCCAACAGCGCGGAGTATCAGAGCTTCTGGAAGAGGCTGGGGCGGGGCGAGTTCGTGAGCGGGGAGTTTCGCCGCGTCGCCAAGGGCGGGCGTGAGGTCTGGCTCGAGGCAAGTTACAACCCCATTCTCGACCCTGACGGCAGGCCTTTCAAGATCGTGAAGTTTGCGGCCGATGTCACCGAGCGGGTGCAGCGCGTGGCCCAGGAGGTGGCGAATGCCGAAGAGGCGCTCGAGATCGCCCGCGGAAATGCCGAATTGTCCGATCAGGGCGCCGGGGTCATCGACGGGGCCGCAGGCAAGATGCGCACGATCGCAGATAGTGCGAATGCGGCTGCCCAGACGATCGAAGCCCTGGGCTATCAGTCGGCGCAGATCACCTCGATCGTGCAGACCATTCGCGAGATTGCGGACCAGACCAATCTGCTTGCACTGAACGCGGCGATCGAGGCTGCCCGGGCGGGTGAGCAGGGTCGCGGGTTTGCCGTGGTGGCAGACGAGGTTCGCAAACTTGCCGAACGCACGTCGAACGCAACCTCCGAGATCTCGGGCATGATCGGCAAGGTGCAGGACGGCACACGCTCGGCGATATCGGGCATGGGCGCGATGCGCGAACGGGCGGCCGAGAGCGTGACGCTCGCGAATCAGGCAGGCGAGGCGATCGAGGGCATTCGCGCCGGGGCGACGCGGGTTGTGGCCGTGGTAGAGAGGTTCTCGCACATGCTGAAGAAATAGTCGCCTGCCGTGGCGTGAGCTTCAACACGCGCTGACGTATCATCCGGCATGGTGCTCGCCCGGCGCCGTGGTCTGGGCCGATGCCGTTTCGAGAGCGACGAGCCATGCCCAACATTGATGTCGAAGCGCGAATTCAACGCTGTGTGCAGCGTGCCCGCGCTGGCTGGCTTGCGCTCGATCCGGTGACCGCACTGGCGCTGTGCTGGTCACTGTTGCAACTGTGGGTCGCGACCGGCGGTGCGTTCGGCCTCGAGGTGCTGCATCTCGGCGAGACCCGGGTCAGATCGCTGCACCTCGCTTTCGCGATGCTGCTGGTGTTCCTGATGTTCTCGACTCGCGGGCACAGGCGCGAGGCCCGCCCGGGTTGGCGTTCAGCTGTGGTCGGGGGCGTTGCGGCAATGTGCGCAGCCTACCTGGCCTTGTTTTATGAGCGCGTCAGTTCGCATCCTGGCGAGCCCGGCCTGCCTGATCTGGTGGCTGCGGTCGTGGGCGTGGTGCTGTTGCTCGAGGCAACCCGCCGGGTGCTCGGGCTGGGCATGGTGGTGTTGGCGTGCCTGTTGCTGGCTTATGCCTTTCTGGGGCAGTTTGCGCCCGATCTCATTGCCCACAAGGGCGCCTCGATTGCCAAGGCAGCGAGTCATCTGTGGCTGACGACCGAAGGCGTTTTCGGGATTGCGCTCGGCGCCTCGGCAAACTTCATCTTCATGTTCGTGCTGTTCGGTGCGTTGATGGACGCCGCAGGCGGTAGCAGCTACCTGGTGCGTTCGGCCATGTCGCTGCTCGGCCACCTGCGCGGTGGTCCGGCCAAGGCGGCGGTGTTCGTGTCGGCCGCAAATGGGCTGGTTTCCGGTTCGCCGGTCACCAACGTGGTGACGACGGGTCCGTTCACCATTCCGATGGTGAAGCGCGTGGGTTATCCGCCCGAGAAGGCGGCGGCGATCGAAGTCGCGTCTTCGGTGAACGGCCAGATGATGCCGCCGGTAATGGGCGCCGCTGCATTCCTGATGGTGGATTTCGTTGGCGTGGCCTATGTCGAGGTGCTCAAGCACGCTTTGATTTCGGCCCTGGTTTCGTATCTCGGTCTGCTCTACATCGTGCATCTCGAGGCGGTCAAGGCGGGGCTTCGCGGTCTGCCGCGTCGCGGTGACTCCTGGGCCAACGCGCTTGCGCGCGTCTTTCGCGGTATCGCGGCACTCGCACTCGGGCTGGGGTTGGCAGCGGTGGTTGCCGCCTGGGTGCGTGCGGCGACCCCGCTCGGCGGCGTTGCGATCGCTGCGTTGGCGCTCGTTGCTGCCTATGTGGCGCTGTTGCGCCTCGGCGCCGCACATGTGTTGCCGCGCGAGGTGATGGATGCGCCGATCCGGGTGCTTCCGCCGCCCGGGCCCACGCTCAGGGCCGGATCGTACTTCCTGTTGCCGGTCGGGCTGCTGGTCTGGAATCTCACCGTCGAGCGGCTCTCTCCCGGGGAGTCGGCCTTTTGGGCGATCCTGTTGCTGGCGTTCATCGTAATCACCCAACGGCCGCTGCGTGCATGGATGCTGGGCGCTCCGCTTGTTCCTGCGGTCAGGGAGGGCATCGCGGACCTTCATCGCGGGCTGGTGAGCGGCGCGACAAACATGGTGCCGGTGGCGATCGGCACCGCAACGGCGGGGATCGTGATCGGTATTTTCACGCTGACCGGGGTCGGGCTGATCATGACCGATCTGATCGAGGTCCTGTCGGGTGGCAATGTGCTCATCATGTTGATCATGGTGGCGGGTGTCTGCCTGATACTCGGTACCGGCCTGACCACAACGACCAACTACATCCTCGTGTCCACCCTGATGGTGCCGGTGATCATGACGATAGGCGGGCAGAACGGGCTGTATGTTCCGCTGATTTCGGCCCACCTGTTCGTGTTCTATTTCGGGCTCTTGGCCGACATTTTGCCCCCCGCCGGGCTGGCGACACATGCGGCCGCGAGCATTGCCGGCGCGAATCCGATCCGCACCGGGGTCATCTCGTTTCGCTACTCGTTCCGGATGGTGTTGCTGCCGTTCATGTTCATCTTCAATCCGCTGTTGCTGCTGATCGGGGTCGAGGGGGTGGGGCATGCGATGCTGGTCGTTCTGGCTGCAACCTTGGGAGGCTTTGTCTTCATCTCGGCCAACCAGGCCTGGCTTATCACCCAATCCACCACGGTCGAGCGCCTTGTGCTGCTCCTCGTGACTTTCATGCTGCTCAACCCGGGCCTGTTCATGGATCGCGTCCATGCGCCTTGGCGCACGCTGGTCGGCGAGGATGCGGTCGCGGCGATTCTTGCGGCCCCGGAGGGCGCGCGGATGCGCATTCTCCTCACCGGCACCTCGATCGAGGGGCGCGACATCGCCCTTGGCGTGTTGTTGCCGCTCGGGTCGGAGTCGGACTCGCTTCCTGAGCGCCTGGTGGGCAGCGGTCTGACCCTTGCGCATGATGGCGAGGCCTGGGTGACGACGGGCGTGGCCTTTCGCAGCACCGCCGCCAAGCTGCGTATCGAGCCCGGGTTCAGGCTGCACGCGGTGGATGTTCGCGCGGACGGTCCGGCTCGAGAGTGGGTCTTCGCACTCGCATTGCTGCTGCTCGGATGGGTGGTTTGGCGCCAGCGCCGACGCAGTTCCGGACTTGAAACAGCATCCTGAAGCCGCGTTTTCGCACGCTGGGCTATCGTGAGGCGATTTTTTGAGCCAGTTGTTCTATCTTTGAAATACGGGCCGGTCGCAACATGCGCCGGTGCCGCCTTGCCCTGGAGCCCGATCGATGCCGCGTATCTTCATCAGTTACCGACGTGACGACACCGAGATGGCCGCCGGCCGGCTTGCGAGTGATTTGCGCGCGCGCTTTGGCGACGGCGTGGTGTTTCGCGACAAGGAGAGCATACCGCTGGGCGCCGACTGGATGAACGAGATCAACCGTGCGATTGGCCCCGGCGGCGTGGTGTTGCTGCTGATCGGCGATAAATGGCTGGAGGGCAAGCCGCGCGGTGAGCGACGACTGGACGACCCCAACGACCCCCACCGCAACGAGATTTCGGCAGCGTTGCGCCTCAACGCACCGGTGCTGCCCTTGCTCGTCGGGCATGCAAAGATGCCGAGTCGTGATGAGTTACCAAACGAGCTTCAACGTTTGCCAGCCCTCAATGCAATGAAGCTGCGTGATGAAGAGTGGGTGGAGTTCGATTTTCCGCGCCTCGCCCGCTCGCTCGAAGCCGCTGGCTTCAAACCCATCGCGGGCCCACCGACGCCCGAGACCACACTGCGTTTCAGTGGAAAGGTTGGTACCGCCATGGTGCTGATCGGTTTGGTCCTGGCGGGCTACATGGGTGAGCTCGACCATGAGGGACTGCAGGGCGGCTTGTTTCTCGCGTTGCTCGGCATGGTACTTGCCGTGCTCGGGCTGCGCGACATTCATGCGCACCGCGTTCGTGGCGCGCTTCCCGGCGGCTTGAGCTTGGCATTGGGTGCCGTTGCAAGTGTGCTGATGGCGATCGGTCTGATCGACTATTCCGGCCATGGGAACATGCCGGAGCAATGGCAGGCGGGTGTTGATTTTGCCGATTCTGACACACCGCCAGCCAACGACCCCGTGGCCGACTCCCGACCACCGCCGGTGCAGCCTGCACCGCAACAGTTCGCCGCGGTAGCGCCACCCGTCCAGGTTGCGCCGCCCGCCAATATCAGCGTGCGGCCTGATCCGCCCCGGCCCCCAAGCCTCAGCGGCATGTGGGTAGACCAAGGTGATGGCTCGCAGATCCAGATGTGGCACGAGGGGGTGTCGCTCTCGGCGACGGTCAACTCCGGCGGCATGGTGCTGGGGGGCGTCGGGACGGTTGTCGGGTCGAAGGTCGAGATTGTGTGGGGTGTTGGTGGTGTGCCGATCGCCACTTCCAGCCTGAGCCTGTCGGCCAATGGGCGCGAGTTGTCGGGACAATCGACGACCTTCGAGGGCGCCAGCGACTGGACGGTGCTGCGCCGGCAGTAGGGATCAGTTGGCCGCCTTCAGCCCGGTGACTTGCGCGACGCGGGGGGCGCACGATCCTGCGATCAGATCAGTGGCCGGCAGGCGCCTTGTGAACTCGTCTTAGGGCGTAATCCGGCATCGGCATGCGATGCGATCAACTTTGAATGGGTCTTACGGCAGTGGTGTGTCCGGTCTGGCGAGCTTCACCCAGACAAGCCAGTGTCCGCAAGCGTTGCGCGGGCCGCGCAGTGAGCCATGCCACGGGCCTTGAACGCAGGGGCCGCGCGGCCGGGTCGGGTCGAGCAGGACCGCCTGGCCGTCGTCCGAAACCCGGCGGCGGCCCCCCCAACGGTTGCAGGTGGTGCATCTGCCGATCTCGCCGACCGGTGCGGGGGCATCATCTGAAGGCTGCAAGGGCGGAGACGATCAGACTTAGCGTGGCGACGGTGGTCAGCGTCAGCCGCAGTGGCAGGTACCAGCCGGGAATCTCGATAAGGCGGGCAAGACGGCGGTCCTGAAGGTAGTGCAGCCAGAATCCGGCCACCAGCATGATCGCCGTTACGCTGGCCCAGAAGGGCAGAACCAGGATCGCGGCCCAGCCTATCAGCGCGGGCACGACACTCCAGGCATAGGTCGCGCGTCTGCGGCTGTCGGTGAGTTCGCTTGCGGTCATTGCAAAGGCCCAGTGCAAGGCGCCAACGAAGCTGAGGATGATCGCTCCATAGCTCATCACACTTGCCACCCAGATCGCCGCGCGTGCAGGGTCGGCAAAGCTCGCGGCTGCAAGCACGACGAATGGGACGAGGCCGCCCAGCCCCAGGAGCAGGGCAAACAGCGGAATACCGCTTCTGAAGATCGAGGTCATGACGAGTCGGTGCCAGGGGCAAAAAACCAAGTGAGGCATAGTTTAGTGCATTGGGGTCGTCAATCGCTCGGCTTACTCAATGTAAGCACGTCTGGATCGTTTGGCTAAGCGCAGGGCACAATGAGCGCCTGAAGCGTTTCTCCGCGCAGCTTGTCCGATCCGATTGGTTGTCTCGAAGGTTTGCCCCGTCATGAATGTGTTGCGCCTGCTTGTCTTCATGTTGTTCCTGTTGCCGCTGAGCGTCGCGGCAGAGCCCCCTCCGGCGCCCGACGAGGGAAGTCTGCGCGCGCAACTGGAGTCACTCCCCGATCGCAAGTTGAGCGAAGCGGAACAACGCGCAGCGCAAAGTGCGTTGCAGGAGGCGCTCGCACAAGTGGTGTCTACCGCCGATAGCGCGGCAAAGCTGGCCGACCTCAGGCGGCGCCTGGATGACGCGCCGGCCCAGATCGAAAGAGCGCGTGCGGCGCTGGACCGGCAAAAAAACCTGCCCGAACCGGATTCGCGGAAGGTACAGGTTCTTCCGATCGAGGATCTCACCCGTCAGCTCGGCGAGTTGGGCGAGCAGCTCTCGGAGTGGCAGCGCACCCTGACCGAGGCAAACAGCCTGCTCATCACGAGTCGCACCGTGCCCGAGCGCGCACAAACCGAGATCGCGGCCAATCGGGCGCGCATGCAGGCAATCGACGAGTCGATCAAGAGCGGGCAGAACGACAATCGGCCGCTCACGCCCGAGGCGAGTCTCGCCCTGACTGCGGAATGGCATTCACTCGACAAGCGCAACGCCCTGCGCCTGCTCGAATTGTCGGGCGCAAACGTGATGGGCGACCTGGGTCAGGTGCGGCGTGATCTTGCCACGATCAACGTGGCCCGGCTCGAGCGTGAGCTTGCCGCGGTGCAGGCCGAGATCAACCTGCTGCGCAGTCGCGAATCTGCCGACGCGGTGGCTGCGCTGGCAACCGATGCAGGGGCAGCCGATGCGGCTGCGGGGGACGAGGCACTCGCCCGCGAGATCGCCGCCAATCAGCGTCTCTCGGACTATCTTCTGAAGGCCACCGAGCGTCGCAACAAGCTCAATCAACGCAACCTCGAAACGCGCCAGCTATTGGACAGCATCACCCAGGTGAGTACCGTACTCGACGAACAGCTCGAGGTGCTTCAGGGAAGTCTGCTGCTGGCACGGATTCTCTATGAGCAAAAGGCGGCACTGCCCAAGCTGACTCTCGACACCGGGCTCGCCGACGAGATTGCCGATACCCGGCTCTATCAGTTCGAGGTCAACCAGCAGCGCACGCAACTTGGTGACCCGGGCGCTGCAGCTGAGCGTCTGCTGGCCGAGCAGCCCCCCGCATTGATCAGCGACGAACTGCGCCAGTCGTTGCACACCTTGCTGACGACGCGTGCCGAACTGCTGGATCGCATCAATCGCGAGCTCAATGCGTTGGTGAACGAATCGATCACCCTGCAACTTGCGCAAGGCCAGTTGCAAGAGACTTCCGACCGGCTCAGCGCGACGCTGGACGAACGTATGTTCTGGATTCCGAGCAACCGCCCGATCGACATGCAGTGGCTGCGCGGCTTGCCCGTCGCTTTGCAGGCGCAGCTTGCAAGAATGGCGAATTATGCGGTAGCCGAGGAATTGCTCGCCGGTCTTTGGGCGCGCCCCTTGTTCTTTCTGCCGGTGCTGCTCGCCCTGGGGCTGTGGTGGCATCGTAGCTGGCTGAAGGCCAAGCTGGAGGGCCTCGGCAAGGAGATCGGCTATGTGCTCAAGGACAGTCATTTCCACACGCCGGTCGCCATCCTGCTCAACATGTTGCTGGCCCTGCCGCTGAGCCTCTTGCTCGCGCTGGCTGGTCTGTCGCTGCAGCTCGATGCACGCGGCCAGAACCTCGCCCTCGGGGCTGCGCTGATCGAGATGGCCAAGGCGGTGCTGTTGTTCCACACCGCTTATCGGGTGCTCGATCGGGGCGGCGTCGCCGAGCTGCATTTTCGTTGGCCTGCCGAGCGCATTCGCTTTCTGAGGCGCCTGATTGCGCAGCTCGGGCTGGTCGTCGTCGCAGTGGTCGCGGTGGTGGCGGTGGCGGAGCGCGAGCCCAAGATGTTGAGTGAGGACGTGCTGGGCATCCTGATCCTGTTTCTTGGCTATGGCTGGATGGCGGTCCTGATGGGGCGGCTCATGTCGCAGGATTCGAACACACGGCAGCGCACGCCCTTGCGTCTTGCCATCACGCTGTTTCTGGCGCTGATGCCGATTACGCTGATCGGTGCGGTGTGGTTTGGTTATTACTACACCGCTTTGAAGCTGACCGCGCGCCTCATCGATTCGCTTTACCTGATCGTTCTGTGGAGCCTGACCGAAGCCACGCTGGTGCGCGCGCTGGCCGTGGCAGCGCGGCGCATCGACTACAAGCGCGCGGTGGTCCGGCGCGAGGCGGCCGTGCGAGAAGCCGAGGAGGGGGTCGATCCGAGCCGTATCGCCGAGGCGCCCCGGCTTGGCATCGAGCAGATCAATAAACAGTCCCTACGCTTGATGCACCTGGCCGTGATGGGGGTTTTCGTCGTTGCCCTCTACTGGGTATGGGCGGATCTGGTGACGGTGGTTTCGTACCTCGACCGGGTGGTGCTATACGACTATGTCAGCACTAGCGCTGAGGGTGATGTCGCAGTGCCGATCAGTCTGGGCGATCTGTTGGCCGCTCTCGTCATTGTCAGCATTGCGCTCATCCTTGCGCGCAATCTGCCGGGGCTGCTCGAAATATTGGTGCTCTCGCGCATGCAGCTTGCGCAGGGTAGCGCCTATGCGATCACGACGCTGTTGTCCTATCTCATCATGGTGATCGGGGTGGCATCGGCGCTGGGCACGCTCGGTCTGAGCTGGAACAAGCTGCAGTGGCTGGTCGCTGCCCTCTCGGTGGGCCTCGGTTTTGGCCTGCAGGAGATCTTCGCCAACTTCATATCGGGTCTCATCATTCTGTTCGAGCGCCCGGTTCGCATCGGCGATACGGTGACGATCGGCAATCTGTCCGGAACGGTGAGCCGCATCCAGATCAGGGCCACCACGATCACCGATTTCGACCGCAAGGAGATCATTGTTCCGAACAAGACCTTCGTGACCGGTCAGTTGATCAACTGGTCGCTCACCGATACCGTCACGCGGGTTACGATCAAGCTGGGGGTGTCATATGAAGCCGACCTCGAGAAGGTGCGTGGATTGTTGTTCCAGGCTGCCGAAGAGAATGAGCGGGTGCTCAAGGATCCGGCACCGCAGGTGTTCTTCCTGAACTTCGGGGCCAGCTCGCTCGAGCACGAGTTGCGGATACATGTGCGCGAGCTCATCGACCGCAACGCCGCCATCGACGAGATCAACCGCAGGGTGGCGGTGCTGTGTCGGGAGAACGGCATCGACATCGCCTATAACCAGGTGGATGTACATGTTCGCAGCATTGCCGGTCAGGAGGTGCTGTTACAGAGTGCCGGGTTCGTGCCCGCTGCAACAGCGAATCAGGGGGCAGGGTGAGGGTACGGCGAAAGTCCCGGGGCCATGAGCAAGGCAGCGCCGGGCTCGATTGAGCGCGGCGCTGCGGGTCAGGGCTGGATCGGTCGCCGGCGCGAGTCGGCTGCGCTGCGTTGCTGGATCAGGCAGGCGGTATTGCCGGTGTCGATCAGATGCACAGCGGCCCCACCTTCGCGTGATTGCATCGCAAGCACCGGGCGGCTGGCCTTGACGGGCGCCGTCAGGCCGTTTTCCTCGAAGATGAGGCGACCGTCCTGCCAGCAACGCAGTTGGTAGGCGACTTCCGTGCTGGCCGTGGGTGGGGCCTGCTCGGCGGGCATGGTCGTCGGCGCCATGCTGGCGTCGTCCAGCAGGCCGGCCAGTACGACAGACGAGAGTACCGGCACGACCAGCGCGATCACTGCCATACGGGCGGTCCGAAGCCCTGAGCTGCCGCGCTTTTCATCTGATTTCGACATGATAGACACCCTCCGCTACTGTTCCCTCAGATACGCGCGCGAATTCGGCGCGCAAGCGATCCAGCGAAGGGTTCGCCAGATTCTCGAAATCGGTTCCCGCGACCGCAGGCGAGAGCCTGGTCATCACGTCCTGGTCGGTGGCGAAGCAAGCAACCGTTTCGGATACCCCCTTGTCGTTGGCCACGATCTGAAAGCGCATCGCTCCCGGCACGCGTAATGGCCGACCGGCCGCAACGAAGGAGTCCTCCTGGAAGCGGTTGGGGTAGAAGCGCTGAACCTGTGCCGACTCGTCACGGAGGTAGCAATACACATGGGCGTCGCGATTTGCCATGATTTCAAGGTTGATCGGCTCGCCCGCACCAAACTTGCCGGTCTTTCCGGGGACCGTCACCGAAAGCTGTAGCGGTGGCTGGTTCGAGTCCGGAGCCGGCGTTGCCTGCGCCAGAATCGGGCGCTCTTCGATGGCGCGATGATCCGCATTCAGATAAGCCTTGAAGAAGTCGAGCTCCAGGCTCGGCTCTGGCGACATCCCCAGAGCGCGTCGGTAGGTCACCACAGCATCGGCAAATGCCTGGTTTGATTGCCCATCGAGGGGGCCGTTATACACGCCGCGCAGGCGCAACTGCTTTTGCATGTAGCCTACGAATTCGCCATGCGTGACCATCGAGTAGTGCCAATCGTACATTTCGTTCTGAATGGCGGGGTTTGATGGATCGGCACCCAGGCAGGTCCAGTAGGGAATCTTCTTGAGTTTTCCGAACAGTTCGACCGCAGCCAACTCGACCAGCGTGCGCAGCGCCTGCGCCTGGCCCTCGTTGCGGGTCACGGTCATGCTGAAGTTGATGCCCAGCTTCGATATCGAGGCTTCAGCATCGGCACCCTTGCCCTCCTTGAAGATCACGACCGAGTTGCGGGCGGTGACGCCGGGAACCACCGCATAGTCGCGCGTCGAGATCATCGTCAGGTCGAGGCCCAGTATCGAGGTTCCCCCGGTGGCCGCAGCCCCGATGCCGAAGTTGCTGAAGGTAAACGCACCATCGACCTGTTTCTTTGCGACGTTGTCGTCGAACTGCGAGATCGAACCGCGGATGTCGTAATCCGGTATCACCGAGTACGCGTCCTTGATCTCGGCGTTGAACAGGAAGTTGGCAAGGTTGCCCGAGTCTGCGCCAAACGTGACCAGCCGCACCGCGCGGCTGCGCCGGCTCATGTCC
>JAEUNS010000037.1 GCA_016790005.1 Zoogloeaceae bacterium | reverse complement strand
GCGGGGCGAAACGCGCCGGGCGGCACGTCGAACAGGCGGGCCATTCTGAAGCGATACTGCAGCATCACCGAAAGCCGGCCGTAATCTTCGGTATCGGGCTCCGCCACCATGCGCATCACCACCTCTTTCTGCAGCATGAAGGTCATGTCGCGGATGTGCGAGGCGAAACCGGCCAAGTGAAACAGCAGTGGCGTCGAGATGTTATAGGGCAGGTTGCCGACTACCCGCAGCCCGGCCGACTCGCCGTCTACGTCTTGCGCCTGCGCACCTATGCTGGCGAAATCGAACTTGAGCGCATCGCCCTCATGAATGCAGAGCTGTGCAGCACCGAAGCGCTCACGCAAACGTGCGATCAGGTCGCGGTCGATTTCGACCACGTCGAGATGGCCCAGGCGCTCGATCAGCGGTTCGGTCATTGCCCCCAGACCGGGACCGATCTCGACCATCGCTTCGCCTGCGACCGGTCGAATCGCGTCGATGATCTTGCGGATGATGTTTGGATCGGTCAGGAAGTTCTGACCAAAACGCCGTCTGGCCCGGTGCTCACTCATGCCGCAAGCCCGCCACCTGGCGCGGCGGCATTGCGCTTGCGTGCCGCAATGTCGATTGCCAGTTCGACCGCGGCAAACAGGCTGCCAGGGTCGGCGCGGCCGGTGCCGGCGAGATCGAGCGCCGTGCCATGATCGACCGAGGTGCGCACGATCGGCAAGCCGAGCGTTACGTTCACACCTCCGCCAAAGCTCGCATGCTTCAAAACCGGCAGTCCCTGGTCGTGATACATCGCCAGCACGGCATCGCCGTGTTCGAGCGTGTGTGGCACGAACAGGGTGTCGGCTGGCAGCGGCCCGACCAGATGCATACCCTCGGCGCGCAGGCGCTCGAGCACCGGGGTAATCACTTCGATCTCTTCGCGCCCCATGTGGCCGCCCTCCCCCGCATGCGGATTCAGCCCCGCCACCAGGATGCGCGGATTGGGCAGGCCGAAACGGCTGACGAGGTCGGCGTGCATGATGCGCAGGGTTTCTTCGAGCGCCTTGTGGGTTAGCGCCGCGGGCACTGCAGCAAGCGCCAGATGGGTGGTGACCAGCGCGACCCTGAGGCCGCCCCCTACCAGCATCATCACCACCCGCGCTGTGCCGGTGCGCTCGGCCAGATACTCGGTATGGCCGCTGAAGGCAACGCCGGAATCGTTGATGACGGCCTTATGCACCGGCGCGGTCACCATTGCCGCAAACTCGCCGCTCACACAGCCGTCGATCGCGCGGTCGAGCAGTGCCAGCACGCTGGCGGCGTTGTGCGGGTCGAGCCGGCCGGCTACGGCCGGGCGGGCGAGCGGAACAGGCAGGACTTCGAGCACCCGGGTCGAGCACTCGGGCGCCGGTAGCGAGCTGTCGTAAACGCATACATGCACCGAAGGATCACTGGCCGCGGCGCGCGCACGAATCAGGTCGATGTCGCCCAGCACCACCAACCTCGCCGGCCATGGCCGCGCAGCCAGTGCGGCACATAACTCAGGCCCGACCCCAGCCGGTTCGCCGCTGGTGACGGCGATCACGGCCTGTCCTGGATCCGTGCTCATTCCTCGAGCAACCGGATCTCGACATAGGCACTATCGCGGATGCGCCGCAGCCAGTCGTTGTAGGCTTCGTCGGCCTTGCGGGTCCGCAGCGCATTGCGCGCCACGGTGCGTTTGCGCTCATCCGAAAGATCCTGCATCCGCCGCTCGACGACCTGAATCAGATGCCAGCCAAAAGGCGATTGCACCGGGCCACTGATCTCGCCCGGAGCGAGGTCGTTCATGGCGCGCTGGAATTCGGGCACGGTGTCGCCCTGGTTCAACCATCCCAGGTCTCCGCCCTTGGCGGCGGAAAGATCGGCGGAGTTGGCCCTGGCGAGGTCTTCGAAGCTCTCGCCGTTCACGATGCGCTCGCGCAGACCGAGCAGACGGCTCTCGGCATCGCTGTCCGAGAGCACCTCGGAGGTTTTGAGCAGGATGTGACGCGCACGCGTCTGCTCGACTTCAGTCGTGCCCGAAAGCTCGCCGCCGCGCACCGCCACAAACTTGACGATGTGCAGCCCGGCTGCGCTGCGGATCACCGGCGAGACCTGGCCCGGGTCCAGATCACGCAGCGCATCGGCAAAAAGCGCCGGCAGACGATCCTGCGAGCGCCAGCCGATCTGGCCACCACTCATCGCGTCAGGGGCATCGGAATAGCTTGCCGCAAGCTGGCCGAAATCCTCGCCCGCAGCGAGCTTGGCCGTGACCTCTTCGGCACGCCGGGTAAGGCGGGTGATGTCTTGCTGGGTTGGCGACTCAGGTGCGCGCAGCAGGATGTGAGCAACCATGAACTCCTGACCGGTAAAGGCCTCCGGATTGGTCGCGATGAAGTTGTCGATTTCGGCTTCGGTGACAACCACCTGACTGTCGACTTCACGTTCGCGCAGGCGGGTCAGCAGGATTTCACTACGGATCTGCTCGCGAAAGCGCTCCCAAGTCACGCCATCCTGTGCGAGGCGGCTACGCAACTCGTCTTCGGTCAGCTTGTTGTTCTCGGCGATGCGCGCGATTGCCCGCGACAGCGTGGCCTCGTCAACCCGCAACGCGCCTTCTTCGGCAAGTTGGCGCTGGATTCGCTCGATGATCAGACGCTCGAGTACCTGGCGCTCGAGCACATCCGGCGCC
>JAEUNS010000008.1 GCA_016790005.1 Zoogloeaceae bacterium | reverse complement strand
GATCGGCGTCACTCAGGCAGTGAAACGTGCAAACTGCATGCCTGGCAGCGATCATCGCACAGCCACCCCACATCGGCTTGAACTTGCAGCGCAATCGCTTACACTGATCCGGACAAGCGTCGCCACACGAGCGCGAGCGCGAGCGCGTAATCATTGCAACAGCATGGAGCACACCATGAGTCTGCCTGCTCACAAACACCGGATGAGCTTTGCCGAATACTTGATCTGGGAAGCCGACATGCCGGATCGCTGGGAATTCATCGACAGCGAACCATTCATGATGGCCGGTGGATCGGACGTCCACAACACGATCGCAGGCAATGCCTATATGGCGTTGCGCGAGCGCCTGCGGGGCTCGCCGTGCTCGGTTTTCATGAGCGATGTCAAGCTGCGCGACGACGCCAACGAGTGCGCGTTCTTCCCCGACGTATTCGTGAGTTGTGCCGCAAGCGACCGCGCCCGCCGCCTCGACAAGGCTGCTCCCGCGTTGATCGTGGAGGTACTCTCGCCCAGCACCGAGGCCTACGACCGCGGCAAGAAGTTTGCCGCCTACCGCCGCTTCGATGAGCTCAAGGCACTCATTCTGCTCGCGCAGGATGAACCGTATGCCGAGTGCTACGTTCGGGCAGAGGGTGGCGGCTGGCTGCTGACCGAAGCGAGTGGCCTGGAGGCCCGTATCGAGGTCGCACCGCTCGCGCTTGAATTAGCGCTTGCCGACCTGTATCGCGACCTGCCCGCAGCCACCGAGCCCCCACCGGACGCCTGAACCCGCACCTCCGGTAATTCGCTCAAGCATCCCGCAGCATCGCAGCCGGAATGCGGTCGAGCGGCAAAACATCGTCTACCGCGCCCAGCTTGATCGCCTCCTTGGGCATGCCGAACACGACGCAAGTCGATTCATCTTCGGCGATGGTGCGCGAACCGACGTCATGCATCTCCTTGAGCCCCCGTGCGCCATCATCACCCATGCCAGTCATGATCACGCCCAGCGCATTTCGCCCGGCAAACTTGGCGCATGAACGAAACAGCACGTCGACCGAAGGCCGGTGACGATTGACCAGCGGACCATCGACCACCTCGACCCGATACTGCGCGCCGCTGCGGGCGACCATCATGTGCTTGCCACCCGGTGCGATCAATGCCAGCCCGGGCATCACCCGGTCGCCATCGCGCGCTTCGCGCACCTCGATCGCACACAGGCTGTCGAGCCGCGCAGCAAACATTTCGGTGAATTTCTCCGGCATGTGCTGAACGATGACGATGCCCGGGCTCACCGCCGGCAAGCGCGAAAGCACCGACTCGAGTGCCTGCGTACCCCCGGTCGAGGTACCGATGGCAATGAAGCGGTCGGTGGTGCGCACCATGTTCGCACCGCTGCCGAGCCCACTCGCCAGCACGGCATCGGCCGACAGTTTTGGCCGTGCCACTGGCGCAACCTTGGGTACGAGCTGACGCGCATTCGCACGCGCCGCAGTCCTGACCGCGTGCACTACATCGTTGGCGCTATCCTGGAGAAACTGCTTCAGGCCCAGGGTCGGCTTGGTGATGATGGCAACCGCACCGGCCTCGAGCGCGCTCATTGCGGTGGTGCCGCCCTTTTCGGCGAGCGAAGAACAGATCACCACCGGCGTCGGACGCTCGGCCATGATCTTCTTGAGAAAGGTCAGTCCGTCCATGCGCGGCATCTCGATGTCGAGAATCACGACATCGGGCCACTGCGCGGCCATGCGGTTCATCGCAAAGAGGGGGTCGGACACGGCCCCGATCACCTCGATACCCGGATCGCGCTCGAGCAGTTGCCGCACGACCTGACGCACCACCGCCGAATCGTCGACTATAAGAACCTTGATCCGGTCGTCGCTCATTCGCTGAACTCGGGCCGGCAGTAGATCGTCGGGCGCAGTGACACCAGGTCGTCGGTAATGCGGTTCAAGGTCTCGGAGTGGCCAATGACGAAGTAGCCGTCCGGGCGCAACTGCGGGAGCATGTTCGAGATCACCTTGGCCTTGGTTTCGTTGTCGAAATAAATCATTACGTTGCGCAGGAAGATCACATCGAACTGACCAAGGTTCCGGGTATCCGGAGCGATCAGGTTGAGTTGCTGGAAGCGCACCCGCTCGCGCAGCGCACTTGAAATCAGCAGGGTCCCGTCCTGCTCACGAACACCCTTCAGACAGTACTTCTTGAGCAAGGGCTGCGGAATGCCGGTGGCGCGCTCGAGCGGATAGTGGCCGATCTCGGCGCGGGCAAGCACCGTCATGCTGATATCGGTGGCGACGATCTCCCACTGGGCCGACATGCCCAGCGTTTCGGCCAGCACCATCGCCATCGTGTAGGGCTCCTCGCCCGACGAGCACGCGCCACTCCAGACCCGAAACAAACGGCCACGCCGACGTGTGGCGATGTCGCGCAGGAAATCGAAGTGCGCCGACTCGCGAAAGAAATAGGTTTCGTTGGTGGTCAGCAGATCGACCATCAATTGCAACTCCTGCGGATTGTCGCCAGCCGAGAGCATTCGATAGTATTCGCCGAACGAGCCCAGTCCATGATGGCGCAGGCGCTTGCCGAGGCGACCGACGAGCAGAATCTTCTTGGAGTCCGCCATGTTGATCCCGGCAAGTCGATAGATCAGTCGCTGGAAGAGCTTGAATTCCTGATCGGTGATGCTGGGGTTTTCCATGGACAACTCGTCGCTCGCGCAATGTCAGAACAGTTCGACGTTCGATGCCGGCGGTTTGCGCAGCAAGGACTCGGCATACACGGCCTCTTCGCGCGCGATCTCCTGGGCGGTTGCAAGCGTGGTCGGCATGCGCCGGCAATAGGCATCGCCAGTGGCGGGCACAAACAGGATCTTGCGCGACCATGGGCCGAGAAAGTCGGATGCGAGCAGCGGAATCTTCTCGCGCTCCAGCCAGTCGCGCGCAAACTCGGCATTGCGTTGCCCGATGCCGGTCGCGGCCAGGCTGCTGATGATCGTACCAGCACCGAATGCCTTGGCGCGAATCCGCTGGCGCAGCGCACCTCGTCCGATCAATCCGTTCAACAAGACCTCCATCGCATAGTCACCCGACAGCACGCTGTCGACATCGTCTCCCGAGCCGCGCTTCATGGTGGGCAACATGAAGTGGTTCATGCCACCCAATTGCACCCCGGGATCGAACATGCACACCGCCACACATGAACCGAGCAGGGTCGACATCGGTCGCTCGCGCTCTACCAGCCAACCGCCGGGCGAGATGTTGCTCGACATCCGCTCGATCTCACGAGCCGGGATCGTAGTCCAGTCGGTTGCCACTTCAGTGCCTACCTTGTCACATCCGCGACGACGTTTGCATAAGCGTGAAGAATTCCATCAACTGCTGCAGTTGCCCGGCCTGCCCGCCCAGCTCTTCGGCGGTGGCGGCGAGTTCTTCCGAGGCCGAGGCGTTTTGCTGGGTGGCCTTGTTCAGCTGGCCCATCGCGTTGTTGATCTGCACCACCCCGGCGCTTTGTTCCTGGCTCGCCGAGGCGATCTCCTGCACCAGGTCCGAGGTCTTGCGGATCACCGGC
>JAEUNS010000190.1 GCA_016790005.1 Zoogloeaceae bacterium | reverse complement strand
TGTGCCATTGCCGCACACCAGAATCTTGCCGCTGTCGAGCAGGCAAGCGGTCAGGATCTCGACCGCGGCGGCGGTCGGGGCCGCAACAAGTTCGAGTGATTCGAGCGCAGTTCTGGCGCTTTGTTCGAAGTTTCCGGCGATGCGCTGGATCAGGTCCATGGGTGGTTTCTGGCTGCGGGATGTGCGAAGACTACCCGAAAGTGATGATCGACTTGTTTCGAATCGTGTATTGGCGAGCCGTGCAAGGGCTGCGATGACCGCGTCTTGTCGGGCAGTTGGTGTGTTGCCGTGCAGCACGGGCTGGTCGGATTCTATCAGGCAATAACGACGCCGGTCGCCGTGCCCTGTGTTGGCCGGACTCCGGGTGTGGCGGTAGCCCCGCAAAGGTGGATTGGCGTTACGTGGTTTTACCAACCCTGTGCATCGAATGCAGCGCGTAGCCATTCGATGCGACCCGCATCCAAACGGTCGAGCAGAATCGCGTCGAAGCGGGTGTTGTGACTGGCGTAAGCATGTCCGGCGCCGGCCAGCCACCACCTTGCCGCCATGATTACGCGTTGCTGCTTTCTTGGTGTAATGCTTTCGGCCGCGCCGCCGAAGCGGGCCGATGAGCGCAGGCGCACTTCGACGAATACGACGGTGCCGGCATCGAGGCACACCAGGTCGACTTCGCCGCCACGGCAACGGACGTTGCGCGCGACGGTCGCTACGTGGTGTCTTGCGAGGTGGGCCTCTGCCAGGCGTTCGGCCGATTCACCCCGCGCTTGCGTGCTGGCGGGGCTGGGGCTGACAATCGCGGCTTGCCCACGGTTGAGCGATCTTGCCATGTCCGATAGTCCGAATCCGCTCGTCAATATGCCGGCATTGTATGTCGTTGCCACGCCGCTGGGTAATCTTGGCGACATCACCCTGCGTGCGCTCGAGGTGTTGAAACGGGTCGACATCATCGCCGCCGAAGACACCCGCCACAGCCAGCGCCTGCTCGATGCCTGTGGCGTGCAAACCCGGCTGATCGCCCTGCATGAGCACAACGAGCAGTCGGCCGCGACGGAGGTGATCCGGCGGCTCGGTGAAGGCCAGTCGGTTGCGATGATCACCGATGCAGGTACGCCGGCGATTTCCGATCCGGGTGCGCGCGCGGTCGCGCGGGTTCGCGAGGCCGGTTTTCGGGTGGTGCCGGTGCCGGGGCCGAGCGCCGCGATTGCGGCCTTGTCGGTGGCCGGGTTCGATCAGGGCGGATTTCTTTTCGTCGGCTTCCTGCCGGCAAAATCAGGGGCCAGGCGCGCCGCGATCGAGGCCTTGCGCGCACAAACGCCCACCCTGGTCATGTACGAATCCCCGCACCGCATCGCCGAATCTCTTGCCGACCTCGCCGCAACGCTCGAGCCGACGCGTGAGATCGTGATTGCACGCGAGCTCACCAAGTTGCATGAGCAGGTGGTCAGGCTGACGCTGGGCGATGCGCTGGCGTGGCTGCAATCCGATCCCAATCACGCGCGTGGGGAGTTCGTTCTTCTGATCGAGGGTGCTCCCGCGCGTGAAGGGCTGGATCTCGAAACCGAGCGGGTGCTGAGCCTGTTGCTCGCAGAGCTGCCGCTGAAGACGGCGGCGCGGCTTGCGTCCGAGATCACCCGGCAGCCGCGCAACGCTTTGTATGCACGCGCGCTCGAGCTCAAGCAGGGCTGATCCGGCGCTATACTTCCTTCACTATTCCTGATGGCTCAAGCATGAACACGATTACCCTGATTCGCCCCGACGACTGGCATCTGCATGTCCGCGACCTGGCCGTGCTCGCTGCGGTCGTGCCGCATACCGCCGAGCGCTTCGGCCGCGCTTTGATCATGCCCAACCTGAAGCCGCCGGTGGTCAGCACCGAGGCGGCGCGGGCGTATCGCGAACGCATCCTCGCCGCGGTTCCGGCCGGGCTGGGCTTCGAGCCGCTGATGAGTCTTTATCTCACCGACAACATGTCGCCCGACGAGATCGATCGCGCCTGCGACAGTGGAATCGTCGTTGCCGCCAAGCTGTATCCCGCCGGTGCGACCACCAACTCCGATGCCGGAGTGACTTCAGTCGAGCGGATCTATCCGGTGCTGGAGCGGATGGAGGCACGTGGGCTCGTGCTGTGCGTCCATGGCGAGGTCACGGCGGCCGACATTGATCTGTTCGATCGCGAGCGTTTTTTCATTGAGCGGGTTCTGGCGCCTTTGCATGCGCGGTTTCCGAAACTGCGGGTCGTGTTCGAGCACATCACCACCTCGGAGGCGGTCGATTTCGTGCTGTCGGCAGGGCCGCA
>JAEUNS010000460.1 GCA_016790005.1 Zoogloeaceae bacterium | reverse complement strand
ATGGCGGTGAAATCCGGTTTGAGCGCGGTCACCGTCTGCCCGACATAAGCGGCAAGTAGCACGCCTTCGGCCACACCCAGCGCTTCGGCTGCATCGCGCATGCGCATCCGCGAGCCCGCAGCGGTGAGTGCGTGGTGACGGGCACGCAGCGTTTCGGGGGTGGAAGCGCAGTCGCTCGCAAGCATGTCCATGGAAACTCCTGTATCGGTTACGAGGTATTCATTGATCAGAATCAAATAGTAAACGAAATCATTCTCATTTGCAAATGCATGGATGAGTTCGGCATTCCTGACGAACGACCGACGCCTATGAATCCTGTCGGCACGGCGCCGGCAAGGTCGCCAGACAGGATAGAATCGGCGCACAGCCTGCAAGCATGGGCAACCCCCTGTTCACTCGCGTCTGGTGCAATCGTGTTCGAATCCAGATTGCGGGCCGAGACCAGAGAATCCACATGAGCCACCCAACGATGACGGAAGCGACCAAACCCTTGTCCGGCCTGAAGGTGATCGAGCTCGGCACGCTGATCGCCGGACCCTTTGCGGCGCGCATCATGGCCGAGTTCGGCGCCGAGGTGATCAAGATCGAGTCGCCCGACGGGGGCGATCCACTGCGCAAATGGCGCAAACTGTATCAAGGCACCTCGCTGTGGTGGTTCGTACAGGCGCGCAACAAGAAGTCCGTCACCGTCAACCTCAAGCACCCTGACGGCATCGCGATCGTGCGCAAACTGGTGGCCGAGGCCGACATCGTGATCGAGAATTTTCGCCCCGGCGTGCTCGACAAACTGGGCCTCGGCTGGGATGCACTGTCGGCCATCAACCCGGGGCTGGTGATGTTGCGGCTCTCCGGCTTTGGCCAGACCGGCCCGATGGCGCAGCAACCCGGCTTTGGCGCGATTGGCGAGTCGATGGGCGGCCTGCGCTATGTAACCGGCTTTGCCGACCGGCCACCGGTCAAGACCGGTATCTCGATCGGCGATTCGATCGCGGCCCTGTGGGGCGTGATCGGCGCGTTGATGGCCTTGCGCCACCGCGAACTCAACGGCGGCAAGGGTCAGGTCGTGGACGTGGCGCTCTATGAGGCGGTGTTCGCGATGATGGAATCGTTGGTGCCGGAGTTCGACGTTTTCGGCTTCGTGCGCGAGCGCACCGGCAACATCATGCCGGGCATCACCCCATCGAACACCCATACCACCGCAGACAGCAAGCATGTGGCGATCGGTGCAAATGGCGATGCGATCTTCAGGCGCCTGATGCAGGCGATCGACCGCGACGATCTCGCCGACGATCCCGGTCTGGCCGACAACGCCGGTCGCGATGCCCGGCGCGACGAAGTCTATGCCGTGATCGACGCCTGGGTGGGCGCGCATTCCGAAGCCGAGGTGCTCGCGACCCTCGCCACGGCCGATGTACCCGCATCACGGATATTCTCGGCGGCCGACATGTTCACCGACCCTCAGTTTCTGGCGCGCGCGATGCTCGAAAGCGCAAAATTGCCCGATGGGCGCGACTGCCGCATGCCGGGCATCGTCCCCAAGCTCTCCGACACCCCCGGCCGCACCGAATGGATCGGCCCGGCGCTTGGCGCCCATACCGATGCGGTGCTGGCCACACTCGGGTACGGCCCGTCCGAGATTGCCGCCCTGCGCGCGGGCGGCGCAATCTGAGCGGTTCAGCCCGCCAGGAATCGGACGATCCAGGCCATCATCAGTTTGTCGTCCACTTCACCCGACAGCGACGCGAGTCCCTCGCGTACCCTGACCTCGGGAATCACGCTGCCACGACGCGCCTGCATCAGATCGCATGAGTAGGCCTTGCAGAACTCGGGATGTCCCTGCACCCCCAGAAAATGCTCGTCGTATTGCACCATGTAATACGGACAGAAGCGGCTGCTCGCGAGCACTTCGGCGCCCTCGGGCAGGCGCGTGACCTGGTCCTGATGGCTCACGATGAGATCGAGCGATGGCTTGAAAGGCTGCATCCACGGCTTTTGCGCCAGGATGTCGTTGAACGACAGCCCCACGCCCCAGCCCTTGTCCGACTTCTGCACCTCGCCGCCGAGCGCGGCCGCCATCATCTGATGGCCAAAGCAGATTCCGACCAGCTTGTGGCGTGCCCCATGCAGCTCGACCACGAAATCACGCAACGCTTCGATCCAGGGCAAGCCATCGGTCACTCCGTAACGGCTGCCCGTGGTCACATAGCCATCGCATTCATCCAGTGCCCCCGGCAGACGCCCGAGATGTGCGGGATATAGCTCGATCTCGAGCGCCGGATCCTGCTCGCGCAACAACTGCGTAAGCATCTCGGGGTAGTTTCCATGAGCCGGCTGAAGGCTCTCCATCACGTCGTCGCACTGCAGGATGCCGATCCTCATCGCGATTGCTCCAAAACAGGCGTCGCAGGTTCAATCGCCACGGCGATGTGCACGTTAAAGATGACCCTGCAGCGCCTTGACGAAAAGGTAGCTGTATTGCGCGGCATCGAAGGCGATCGGGTTGCTGCCGGCCGAGGGGTCTGCGGCCGCCATGCGGCCGACCAGGTCGACCTGCTTGTCGTCGATGCCGATTTCGGTCAGGCGCTGGGGAATGCCTACCGATTCGCGCAACTCGAGAACCCAGTCGAGGACGCCTTCGAAACAGGGCCGCGGCAGGTCTAAATAGCGGCCGAGGCGTGCCATCGGCTCTTCGATGACGCTGCGGTTGGCCTGCAACACATAAGGCATCAGCACCGCGTTGAGCATGCCATGATGCGCGTCGTACAGCGCCCCGAGCGGGTGGGCGAGCGCATGCATGGCGCCAAGGCCGCGCTGGAATGCGGTCGCCCCCATCGCCGACGCAACCAGCATCTGGAGGCGGGCCTCGAGGTCGCCCCCCTCGCTCACCGCACGCGGCAGCCAGTCCTTGACCCGGCGCATGCCTTCGACCGCAATCCCCTCTGCCATCGGGTGAAAATAGGGTGAGCAATAGGCCTCGAGATTGTGCGAAAGCGCATCCATGCCGGTTGCGGCGGTAATCCGCGCGGGCAGGCCGGTGGTGAGTTCGGGGTCGAGGATCACCAGCGCGGGCAGCATGCGGGCGTGGAAGATGATGCGTTTTACCTGCGCATCCTCGTCGGTGATCACCGATGCACGTCCGACCTCCGATCCGGTGCCGG
>JAEUNS010000426.1 GCA_016790005.1 Zoogloeaceae bacterium | reverse complement strand
GATCGGGGGCGGCATCATCGGGCTGGAGATGGCCACGGTGTATTCGAGCCTGGGCGCACGCATCGATGTGGTCGAGATGCTCGATGGGCTGATGCAGGGGCCGGATCGGGATGCGGTGAAGGTGTGGGAGAAGCAGAACGCGCACCGCTTCGACAACATCATGCTCAAGACCAAGACCGTTGCGGTCGAGGCCAAGGAGGATGGTTTGTGGGTGAAGTTCGAGGGTGTCGATGGCAAGAGCGGGGCACCGGCCGAGCCGGTGCGCTACGACATGATCCTGCAGTCGGCCGGACGTGCGCCCAATGGCAAGAAGATCGGGGCCGAGAAGGCCGGCGTGGTCGTGTCCGATCGCGGCTTCATCCCGGTCGACGCGCAGATGCGTACCAACGTGCCGCACATCTTTGCGATCGGTGATGTCGTCGGCCAGCCCATGCTCGCCCACAAGGCGGTGCATGAGGCGCATGTGGCCGCCGAGGTCGCCGCGGGCCAAAAGTCGGCTTTCGATGCGACGGTGATCCCGGGGGTCGCCTACACCCATCCCGAGGTGGCCTGGGTCGGCTACACCGAGGCCCAGGCCAAGGAAGAAGGGCGCAAGGTCGAGACCGCCAAGTTCCCGTGGGCGGCCAGTGGCCGCGCGATCGCCAACGGGGCCGAGTATGGCTTCACCAAGCTGATCTTCGATGCCGAATCCCACCGCGTCATCGGGGGCACCATCGTCGGCCCCTCGGCCGGTGACATGATCGGCGAGGTCTGCCTGGCCATCGAGATGGGCGCCGACGCCGTCGATATCGGCAAAACCATCCACCCCCACCCCACCCTGGGCGAGACCGTCGGAATGGCCGCAGAAGTCGCACATGGCAGTTGTACCGACGTGCCGCCAGCGAAAAAACGCTGAGTTTTAACAATCGTTTGCAAACAACGGGGCGCCGCGAGCGCCCCGTTTTTCGTTCCGACCCACACAAATTGCATACGGGATCACAGATTGGCTATGCTCACATGTAAGAATGAGCGCGTCGAAAACCACACTGGCTATTGATTCGTACCACTGCCGGATATGTCTAAAGTGTTATATTTTGTATCCTGATCAATCTCATCAAACTCGTCACAGGTAACCATTGATGCCGGACAGTCACCCGACCTCGCTTTCGAGCAAGGATGCGCGCAAACCCTTCGACATGTTGCGCCAGGTTCTGGAGGAGCTCACCCGGCGCAAGCTGCCACCGTCACCAGGCCACTACGCAGCCGTTTATCGAAGGCTGGACTCGAAGGGCGCATCCGATCCGGATGCGGTGACGCGCTCGGAGTTGCAGTTGTGCGCCTCGCTCGTCGACGCGCTGACCGGGCTTTATGCCAATGGCGGCTGGCTCCATACCCAGATCGGGCAACTTCGCGCAGCGCTCGAAGACGATCGGCAGCCCTTATCGATCCAGATCGATTCAGTCGAAGCGGTAATCCGCAACATCGCGCTCAACAAGGCCCGCGCAGAAGACGAGGCCCAGGATTTTTCCGAAGAGCTCAAGAAAACCGTCGCACATATTCATCAGGAGATCCGCTCGGCCATCGCGAGCGTTGGCGGCTCCGACGATTCGATGATCGCCTACTCGGAACGTCTCGAAGACTGCGACGACCTCGACGACGCACGTGCCCTCCTGACAGAAATTTCGGCCCATGTCTGCGCCCTCTCGGCAACTCTGAAACAAACCGGCCATGCCTTGCTCGAAACCCGCAACTTTCTCGAAACCACAACCCGCAGATTCGAAGAAGCACGCGCCGCGGCCGAGAAAAGCGCCATCGAAGCCGAATACGACCCGCTCTCCGGCGCCCTGAACCGGCGCGGGCTCGAAAATGCGCTGAACAACTGCCCACGTGGCGAAGTTTCGCTGATCGTGTTCGACATCGACAATTTCAAGCAGATCAACGACACCCATGGCCATGGCGTGGGCGATCAGGTGATCCAGGGCTTCACCAAGGCCCTGCGCGGTGGGCTGCGCGAATCCGACCTGCTCGCACGCATAGGCGGTGAGGAATTCTTGGTGGTCCTGCCCGGCATGCGACCACCTCGCGCACGGCAGGTCGCCGACCGGCTTCTCGAGCTCATTCGGAGTTGGCGCCACAGCAGCGTCGCACGCCAGTACAAGCTCAACGTAACCGCGAGTGGCGGACTGGCATCGTGCATCACCGGCAACGGCGACAATTCCGAAGTGCTGCGGATGGCGCTCGATGTTGCCGATCGCCATCTATACGAAGCCAAGCGCGCCGGCAAGAATCGGGTACTGCCCGCCTGAGTCGCGCTCAGGCGCCCGCCGCCCCGAGCTTGCCAAGTTCGGTTGCGAGTGCGCCGACAACCGCCTCGCGCTCAGGCTCCAATGCCATCGTGCCAAACAGCCCCGACCATTCGGGATGAGCGCGCGCGCTTGCAATCGACGGCGGAAGCAAACCCTCGCGCCAGTCTGCGCTCGCTTCGGCTGCCTGTTTGAATGGGGTCATCGCGGCATGGCCGCGCGCCTCGAGTGCGCTTAGCAGGTCGAGCGCACGCAGCGCGAGCAGACGCAGAATCGCGTCGTCGACCGTCAATTCCTGATGGCCCGCCAGTTTGCCGCGCAAACGATCGCCATAGTGGCGCAGCGTCTGCCATCCGCCCCCGGCCAACGCACCGATTGCGGTTGCAACGCCCAGGCTCAAACCGCCCACCATCAGATCCAGCCCCAGGCCGGCGGCCGCACCTGCCGCCGCCCCGCCCCCAAGCTTGACGCCCATAGTGCGAAGGGTTTCGGGGTTGAACAAGTCATCCTCCCAGCGGCCTTCGATCAGCGGCAGCAAACCCGTCTCGACATCATCGCGACCGAAGCGATAAAGACTCAGCAGCGCATCCACGCAGGCTTGCTCACGACTGCGCACACGCTGATTGACGCCCTCTATCGCTGAGGCAAGCTCGCTGGCGTCGGCCTCCACCCTTAACCTGCAGGCCGCGACGTCGATCAGCATCTCGGCGATCAGGTGCACACCCGCCCCACGCCGCGCAAGGGCTTCGCGCTCGCGACTTGCGATCAGCTTCTCGAATGCAGGACGATACGCATCCAGCAAGGTCGCCAACTTGCCATAAAGCACGCGTTCGCCATCGCGTTCCGGCGCCACCGTATCAAAGCGAATCACCGCATGCAGGCCCAGCCTCGCCAAGGCGTCTCGCCACGCTGGCTCGTTGGCCTCAGGATCGCGCACGAAATTCAGAATCGGCAGCAGCGGTCGCGCGCAACGGCCAAGCAGCGCCAGCTCGTCGCGATGTTTGGCAAGCACCGGATCTCGCGCGTCAACCACGAAAAGACCCGCATCGCTTGCAAGCATCTGGCGCAGCACCTTGGCCTCCTGCTCGAAGCGCCCCTCTGCCTCGGGCAGCTCAAGAAAGCGGGCGATGCTGGCCGGGCCATCCAGCGATTCACCGGACTGTCGGGCCGCGTCGACCAGCGCGTCGATCTGCTCCAGCAGTGCGACCGGATCTTCCATGCCAGGGGTATCGTAGAGCTCGACCAGCGCCTCATTGTCGGCAATCAGCCGCGCGCCCTCTACATGCCGGGTGGTGCTGGGGCGGCTCGATACTTCACCGAAACGCCCGTCGCGGGTAAGAGTTCGCATCAACGAAGTCTTGCCCGTATTGGTGTGGCCGACCAGCGCAATGCGCACCGCGGAGGGCATCTTGTCACTCATCGCCATGCGCTAGCCATTTCAGTGCCTGCTCCTCGCCGCTGATAATCTGGCCGGGCTCGAAGCCCAGTCCCGCCAGACCCTCCATCCAATGGCCAAGACGCGCATTGTCCGGCGCTGCCCCATCGACCAACCATATCCGGCAATCGGCGGCGCAGGCCGACATCTCACCAATCAGCCCAAGGCTGCCGCGATCGGGCGAAAGGCGGGCATCGCAGGCCAGCAACAACCTTGCTGGGGGCATGGCAGCGAGACGCGCCAGCGCGTCCTTGCGCTGCAAGCGGTCATCGACCCGACCACCGTCGATGACGCCGCTCGCGATGGCTGGCGGCCATGCACGCTCCGGTCGGAGTTCGATGCCGACGATAGTCGGGGCTCCGACACCCGGCAGATGGGTCTGGCGACTCGAGCCACGCGCCGAAGCGCTATGGTCGGGATCGGTGACGCCGATGCGCTCGCTTGCCGGCATAAGACGATCGGACAGCACCAGGTAGCCCGGCAGGCCCAGATCAAGCGTCAATGCTGCACGTTTTCGTCTGAACCAGGTCTGGCAGCCCGCCCACAGCAGGCCCCGCGGTACCACGCCGTAAACCAGCACACACCCAAGCAACCACTGCGCCCAGGCTCGCCGCGCATCTTCCGAAGCAACGATGCCTACCCCGCTCGCCTGCACCGTCTGCACGTCGGGCACTTCGAGCCCGAGCATGCCCGGCAACCAACCCAGCCCCGCCACCAACCCGGCGAAAAAGTCACCGGAAAGAATCGTGGTTTCCCAGGTGAATTGATATCCGCGCAGCATGAACAGCAACACCATTCCAACAAAAGCCCCCAACAGCGCCAATAGCCACACCAGGTGTGTGACCGCAGCAAGAGCCCAGCGATTGAGGCCTGCACTGGCCAGGAAATCGGTGCGCGCCCGCCCCAGCAATATTGACGAAGCGCTGCGGGCCAAGCGACGGGCCAGCCATTGCCAGCCCTTGCCGAGCAGCCCCCCGGCATCGCGACCACCAAGCGACATCCCGATCAGCCATATCAACAAGCCGAACAGATGCAAGCCAAGCAGACCACCGAGTGCCCACACCACATTCACCGGGCGTGTGCCGTCACCAAGCACGCCGAGCGCCATGCCGAATCCGCTCAGCAGTGCAAGCAGCGCAACGATGAGCAGTCCGAGTCGCTCGAAGCCGCGCCAGTCACGCAACGCATCCAGCAAACCCTCACGCTCACCGAGCACAAGCGCACGGACGAGCACCCGATCCTCAAATTCGCCGCCGGCGCGCCTGGAGGCGCGCACCGCATCTGCATCCGCAAGCGGCCCTCGCCCCGCCTCGAGCAAGCGTATCGACTCGGCCAGCCAGCGGCGCTCGAACCGGTCGGGTGAGTGGTCAGGAATCTGTTTCAAACAAACAACCCTTTCAAATTGGGACGCAAAGCATAGCTGAAGCCATCGGTCGCTTGTGGCACACAAGCTCGTGGAGCACCGATGCGACAGCATTGAACATGCACCCACGCGGTCGGAACCGCAACGCTTTGCGATGATCCAACACCCTGACCGGATCAAAGGCACGCCGCAAAAAACTCTTGATTCTCATGTAAGCATTCACCGAGACCCAACCATGGCACTGCTGCGCAGACTACCCGGATCGCGACGTGAGCCCCACGGCATCGAGTGGCAGATTTTGCGCAGGATGCCACGCCTGTTGCTATTTGGCACACTGCTACCACTTGCCTTGACCTTGCTACACCGCTGGCTGGCGACAGGAGCCGATCCTGTCGAACTTGCCAAGCAGATCGAGATGGCCGACTTCCTGGCCCTAGCGTTGGTGATACTGCACTGGACCGTGATGCTCACGCTGGGCATCTTCTGCGCAATCATCACCCTCATGAAGGGGCCCGCCTACGTGGCCGATCGCTACGACCTGCCTGATCGATCGGAGCCCGCCGACTGATCTTCGTTCCGAGGCTTTCTGCACGGCCACCTCTTAGCACTCAATCAAACCGCTCTAGTCAACCGCAATACCACACCTCAAACGCACGCTTCGCCAGATGGAGAATGCGCACGATGGGTGACTCATCACTGGCGAGCACCGAGCTCGAAGCATGGCCAGTTCAGTCACACCTCAATCAGCACGCGCCAAGCCGGGCTCAGTCGCATTATACTAACCACGCGTACTTCAGAACCCGGCTATCCATGACGTCATTGTTCCAGTTCCATGCCGACTGAGCCACCCCGCACTCCGTCAGAGATCGCTCGGGAGACCCTTCGCAGGCTTGCACTGCAAAGGGTTGCCCCCACGCCCGACAACTACCGTGCGTACTATCACGAGATAGCGGGCATTGCAGCTGAAGACACCTTTCCCGAGCGCTCGCTGAAACTCATCGCAAACGCCCTTCCCCGGGAGACTCCCGAAGCCGTCCGCCTTGCGCACGGCTTCGAGAATGCGGTCTCTGCGCGACAATGGCCAGCCCTGAAGCAGTCAATCCTGGCACTGTGCTCGCGTAATGACGCTTCGGTAACCAACTGGGCGCTTCTGATCAGGGAGACCCTGACCCAACTCGAGCGACCGCATAAAGGATGGACCAGCGCGAAGAAGAGGGAGTCCCTGGAGCACGTGTTGAACGTGTCGGGCAGCGCGCAGCACCTGCCCGCCCGCTTGCAAGGGCTTCTCAAGAACTGGGCTGAATCCGGCGCCAGTAGCGAAATGCCGACGACAACGGACGACACGCTGAATGGTGTTACCAAGTCGACCCACACGATCGATGACAGCGCTGCCGAACTCAGGCTGCTTATCGAGCTACTACAACAGCTTCTGCAGCGGGGCGTCGTCCCACTGATCGTGGACAACGACGCCCTGAGCGCCGAAATTGTCGACTTGTCCATGCGCCTGAGTGATCCATTCAGGCTTGCAAGCACTCCCGAGCTTGGCGATAACGTGCATCTGCTGGCGTCGAAGCTTGAACTCGCGGGCGAATACGAACGCGCAATACGCAGTGCATTGATCGGACTGATCCGGCTCATCGTCGACAATATCAGCGAACTCGTATCCGACGATTCGTGGCTGAGCGGTCAAATCAACCTCTTGTCGGTCGCATTTCAGGGGAGTCTCGACATCCGGATGCTCGACGAGGTCGAGCGTAGGTTGCGCGACGTGATCGACAAACAGGGACACCTGAAGCGCCAACTCGATGAAGCGCAGATCCGGCTGAAGCGGATGTTGTCCGGCTTTGTCGATCAGCTTGCCGAACTCAGCGACTCCACCGACCAATACCATACATCGCTGGAGCGCTGCGCCACCGAGATTGCCGCAGCCGGCAGCCTCGAGGAACTCGCGAATGTCATCGAGGGCGTTCTCGAGGATACCCGTAGCGTGCGCGAAACCGCCAGGCGATCAAGCAGTCAGCTCAGCGCCTTGCGCGAAGAGGTCGAAACTGCTAACCGGCAGATTGCACGCCTGCAGCAGGAACTCGACGAAACCAGCGAGCTCGTTCGTCACGACGCGCTCACCGGTACCCTCAATCGCAAGGGTCTCGACGAAGCGCTGGAACGCGAGATCGCCCGGGCACGCAGAAGAGGCGCGCCGATGTGTCTGACGATGCTCGACATCGACAATTTCAAGCATCTGAACGACACCTTCGGGCACAGAACCGGCGACGAGGCGCTCAAGCATCTCGCTGAAGTCATCCGCACCTTCACCCGCCCGCAAGATATGGTTGGCCGTTACGGCGGGGAGGAATTCCTGATCCTGCTGCCGGACACCGAGATCGATGCCGCGGTGCAGGCCACCGTGCGCCTGCAGCGCGAACTGACCAAGCGCTTTTTCCTGGCAGAGAACCAGCGCGTTCTGATCACCTTCAGTGCCGGCGTAGCCCGGATCGACCCCGATGAAGACCCCTACTCCGCAATCGACAGGGCGGACAAGGCCATGTATGCGGCAAAACGCGCTGGCAAGAATCGCGTCCTGGTTGCGGGCTGATCCAGCGCAAATCCCCGGATGCTGCCATGCCGGCTGTCGGCATTCCCATAGTCGCCAATCTCTCTGCCACATCTGCGATACTCAATGAGCGCGCCAACCCAGCCATCCGATATTGCCCGAGAAGTCTTGCGCCTGTTTGCGGCCAGACGCCTGCCGCCGACGCCGGCGAATTTTCGCGCGTTATACCACGAGGTCTCCGCAACCGCCGATGAAGAAGACGGCTACCCGGAACGACTGATTCGCGAGATAGCCAGCCGCCTTCCGTATGACACTGCTGAACGCAAGCGGGCGGGTAAGCAGATTGAACGTGCGCTGGCAAACAATGACCGCAGCGGCGCCGAAGAGGCCCTGTTCACCTACCTCGGCACAATTTCGCACGAATCGCCGCCTGCCTGGAATACCCTGATCAGCAGCCTGCTGCGCCATTGGGAGCAGCGTCAGCTCGGCTGGACGGTCGCCCGCAAGCGAGAATCCCTCGAACGGGTACTCGCCGCAAACGACCCCGCCACGCTTCACAACCGCCTCCAGGGCCTGGTGCGCGCATGGAGCCAGTCGCCGGCCGACCCCGAGAGCCAATTGCCGGATGACGACCCCGGAGAAGCGTCTAACACCGCCGGATCAGCAGTTGCTGTAGCCCAGACCGGTCCCGAACGTACCCTCGTCGCGCCCGGCGAAGCGGGTGAGCTGATCGCCCGGCTACGCGAACTGGTATTGCTTGCGCTTGAAAACGTTGTGCCGGCCTTTTTGGCCGAGCATCCCGATCTCATCCGCGACGCGGGCGCGCTGGCGGCTTCGGTCAAGGCCAGCAGCAAGCCGGCACAGTTCCAGACCATCGCGCAACAACTGCGCAAGTTTGCGTACCGACTCGAAATGGTCGCCGCCGATACCAGCGAGATCCGCGCTGGGCTGATCAAACTGCTGCGCCTGCTGCTCGAGAATATCGAAGAGATCGTAATCGACGACCAATGGCTGCACGGACAGGTCGAGGTGTTGCGCGAAATCGTCGCCAAGCCTGCCAGCCTGCGCCTGATTGACGACGCCGAACGCCGCCTCAAGGAAGTCATCTACAAGCAGAGCCAGCTCAAGCACAATCTCGCCCAGGCACAACAATCACTTCGCGACATGCTGGCCGGCTTTGTCGACCAGTTGGCGAACTTCAGCGAGATCACCGGAACCTACCATGACAAGATCGCCTCGAGCGCACAGAAGATCTCGACCGCCAAAGACATCAACGAAATCGGCACCGTACTCGACGAGGTCATGCGCGAAACCCGTGGCATTCAGGAAGAAGCCCGCCGTTCACGCGACGAATTGACCGCTGCAACCGAGCGCGCGCGCAGGGCCGAGTCCCGGATGGCCGAACTGCAGTTAGAGCTCGACGAGGCGAGCCGCCAGATGCGCCACGACCAGCTTACCGGCGCGCTGAACCGGCGCGGACTCGAGGAGACCTTCGAGAAAGAGGCCGCGCGAGCGTTGCGCCGAGAAGTGTCGCTATGCGTCGCCTTGCTCGACATCGACAACTTCAAACGCTTGAACGACACCTTCGGCCATCAGACCGGAGACGATGCGCTGATTCACCTAGTGAGGATCATTCAGGAGAACCTCCGCCCGAACGATGTCGTCGCCCGCCTGGGTGGTGAGGAGTTCATCATCATCTATCCGGAGTCAGACTTGGAGCAGGCGACCGCGGCACTGGTGAGATTGCAGCGTGAACTCACCAAGGCCTATTTCATGGCCGACGACAAGAAACTACTGATCACCTTTAGCGCCGGAGTTAGTATCTGGTCACCCGGCGAGTCGATGGAGGCCGTGATCGGCCGTGCCGACGATGCGATGTATCAAGCCAAGCAAACGGGCAAGAACAAGGTCGTCGCAGTCGGTGCGCCCTGACACCCGGCGGCGCTCGTGCGCAGATGCCGCCAAGGCCATGCGCACCGCCGATCCTATTTGCACCACCACAATCAGGAGCACGTGACCCATGGCATCGATTCGTCTGCTCGCAATGACCGGCAGTGCCCGGCGCGAATCCTTTAATCGCAAAATCCTGCGCGTTCTGGTCGCGGGCGCCGAGCGTGCCGGGGCCAAAGTTACGCAGGTAGAGCCTTACGCCTATCCACTACCGCTGTATGACGGCGATCTCGAAGCAAGCTCGGGCCTGCCCGAGGCCGCGACCGAACTGCAGCAACTCTTCGCTGAGCATGACGGTTTGCTGCTTGCCTGCCCCGAGTACAACGGCTTCTTCTCGCCCCTGCTCAAGAACACGCTCGACTGGGTATCCCGGCCAATGGCTGATGGCCGCCCGGGTACGATTCATGTTCGCGGCAAAC
>JAEUNS010000418.1 GCA_016790005.1 Zoogloeaceae bacterium | reverse complement strand
GTCACTACGCCATCTTGCGTATTTCGCCCCGGGTCGTGCTGACCTAATCTGATGTCGCAGCGCAACATCTCGACAACACGATTTCGTCCACGACACTCAGGAGCTTCTCTCATGCAAGATCGCCGCAGTTTCATCAAGGCCCTGGCCCTTTCCGCTTCGATCGCTGCCATTGGCGTGCCGATCGGCGCACATGCGGCTGAAACCATCAAGGTTGGTATCCTGCACTCGCTATCGGGCACGATGGCCATTTCCGAAACCGCCCTAAAGAACGTCGCGCTGATGACGATCGAAGAGATCAACGCCGCGGGTGGGGTGATGGGCAAGATGCTCGAGCCGGTGGTGGTCGATCCGGCCTCCGACTGGCCGCTGTTCGCCGAGAAGGCGCGTCAGTTGCTCGCGCAGGACAAGGTTGCGGTGGTGTTCGGGTGTTGGACCTCGGTGTCGCGCAAGTCGGTGCTGCCGGTCTTCAGCGAGCTCAACGGCCTGTTGTTCTACCCGGTCCAGTATGAGGGCGAAGAGCTCGAGAAGAACGTGTTCTACACCGGGGCCGCGCCCAACCAGCAGGCGATTCCGGCGGTCGAGTACCTGATGAGCGCCGAGGGCGGCGGTGCCAAGCGCTTCGTGCTGCTCGGTACCGACTATGTGTATCCGCGCACCACCAACAAGATTCTGCGCGCCTTCCTGAAGAGCAAGGGTGTGGCCGATGCAGACATCATGGAAGACTACACCCCGTTCGGTCACTCCGACTACCAGACCATCATTGCCAATATCAAGAAGTTCTCGGCCGGTGGCAAGACTGCCGTGATCTCGACCATCAATGGCGACTCGAACGTGCCGTTCTACCGCGAGCTCGGCAATGCCGGCCTGGCCGCGACTGAAGTGCCGGTGGTGGCGTTCTCGGTCGGTGAAGAAGAGCTGCGCGGGGTCGACACCAAGCCCTTGCTGGGCCACCTGGCCGCCTGGAATTACTTCATGTCGGTCGAGAACCCGCAAAACACCGCGTTCGTCGCCAAGTATCGCGACTGGGCCAAGAAGAACAACGTGCCCAACGCCGACACCGTGGTCACCAACGATCCGATGGAAGCCACCTACGTCGGCATGCACATGTGGAAGCAGGCGGTCGAGGCTGCCGGGACCACCGACGTCGATAAGGTCATTGCCACGATGGGCGGTCAGACCTTCAAGGCCCCGTCGGGCTTCACCCTGACCATGGACAAGACCAACCATCACCTG
>JAEUNS010000394.1 GCA_016790005.1 Zoogloeaceae bacterium | reverse complement strand
TCGGCGGCGGTCATGTTGCTAGCAGCTGCAGCCTTGGCGGTGGGTTTCGGCATTCCGTCCGGGCTCGCCCCCTTGAGGCAACTCGAGGATGAACTGGGCGAACGTTCGGGGACGGATCTCTCGCCGATTGATCCCGACGATGTCCCGCGCGAGGTCCGCGAGGTCGTGCGGGCACTCAATGGCCTGTTCGAACGCCTGAGTGCGGCGAGTCGAGGTCAGCGTCAGTTTCTTCAGGATGCGGCACACCAACTGCGCACGCCGCTCGCTGGTCTGCAGATGCAGCTCGAGTTGCTCGAAGCCCGCCCGTCGGATGATGGCGCGCTGTTGCGACTCAGGCACTCAGTCGTTCGGGTCACCCGTCTGGCCAACCAATTGCTTGCCCTGGCCCGCGCAGAGGCCGGATTGCAACTCATGACCACTGCCGTATCGGTCGATCTCGTGCCTCTGATCGACGACATGGTAGAGGGCTGGCTTCAACAGGCCGATGCACGTTCGATCGACCTCGGTATCGAGCGCAGCGGGTCGATGCTTGCCGGTGATCCCACGCTGCTGCGCGAGCTGATTGCCAACCTCATGGACAACGCCTTGCGCTACACGCCAACAGGTGGCGAGGTTTCGTTGCGTTGCGAGCAGGCCGGCGAGGTGCTGATGATCGAAGTCGCCGACAGCGGTCCGGGCATTCCGGCGAGCATGCGGGAGCAGGTCTTCGAGCGTTTCTATCGTCTGCCGGATACCAAGTTGTCAGGCAGCGGACTGGGCTTGCCGATTGCCCGCGAGATCGTACTGTGTCATCGCGGCAGCATCGAGATCGGCGACGGTCCGGGCGGGCGCGGCACCTTGGTGAGGGTCAGGCTGCCGATCGCCCCGGTCGACAAAAAAATACCGCCCTGCGTTTGAGCGCAGGGCGGTATTCGCAAACTACCCGAACTACCGATTGACCACCGCGAGTGACCGCGGTGGCCCGGCAAGCTTAGTGACCCGATGCGCCAGCGGCACCGAGACCCGTTTCCGACCGGATCGATTGCGCCAGATAACCGGCACGATCGATCTTGGCCCGCTCGCTACGATCGAGGATCGAGAACAGCCAGATTCCGATGAAGCCCGCGGCCATCGAGAACAGTGCCGGCGAAGCATACGGGAACAGGGCCGATCCCTTCGGGTTGCCCAGCGTCGCTTCCCACACCGACGGCGACACCACGGTCAGACCGACCGCCGTGATCAGGCCGATGAAGCCGCCGATGGTCGCGCCGCGGGTGGTGCAGTCCTTCCACAACACCGACATGAACAACACCGGGAAGTTGGCCGAAGCGGCAATCGCGAAGGCCAGCGAAACCATGAACGCGATGTTCTGCTTCTCGAATGCAATCCCCAGTATGACCGCGACGACGCCCAGCACGATCGTGGTGATGCGCGAAACACGCAGTTCGGACGCCGAATCGGCCTTGCCCTTCTTGAACACGGTTGCATAAAGGTCATGCGACACCGCCGACGCGCCGGAGAGCGTCAGACCGGCAACCACGGCCAGGATGGTGGCGAACGCGACGGCCGAGATGAAGCCGAGGAACACGTTGCCGCCCACTGCGTTGGCCAAGTGGATCGCCGCCATGTTGCCACCGCCGATCAGCACGCCTTTGGCATCAAGGAAGGTGGGGTTGGTCGAGACGAACACGATCGCGCCGAAGCCGATGATGAAGGTCAGCACATAGAAATAGCCGATCCAGGTCGTCGCCCAGAACACCGACTTGCGCGCTTCCTTGGCATCCGGCACGGTGAAGAAGCGCATCAGGATGTGCGGCAGGCCCGCCGTACCGAACATCAGCGCCATACCGAACGAGATCGCCGAGATCGGATCCTTGATGAACGACCCTGGCCCCATGATCGCTTGTGCGAGCACTCCCGCCTCTTCAGGCGACTTGCCTGCACTCTCTGCAACACCGCGTTTGACATCGACCGCAGCGGCAAACAGCGCTTCCGGCGAGAAGCCATAGCTCATCAGCACCATGAATGACATGAAGGTCGCGCCCGACAGCAGCAGCACCGCCTTGATGATCTGCACCCAGGTGGTTGCCGTCATGCCGCCGAACAACACGTAAACCATCATCAGCGCACCGACGATGACCACCGCCATCCAGTATTCGAGACCGAACAGCAGCTTGATCAGCTGACCGGCACCGACCATCTGGGCGATCAGGTAGAAGGCCACGACGACCAGCGTGCCCGAGGCGGCAAAGGCGCGAATCGGGGTTTGCTGAAAGCGGTAGGCTGCGACGTCGGCAAAGGTGAACTTGCCGAGGTTGCGCAGCTTTTCGGCCATCAGGAAGGTGATTACCGGCCAGCCGACGAGAAAGCCGATCGAGTAGATCAGGCCGTCGTAGCCGTTCATCATCACTGCGGCGGAAATACCGAGGAAGGACGCTGCCGACATGTAGTCACCGGCGATTGCGAGCCCGTTCTGGAAACCGGTGATGCCACCACCCGCGGTGTAGAAATCCGCGGCCGACTTGGTCTTCGAAGCCGCCCACTTGGTGATGAACATGGTGCCGACCACAAAGGCCCCGAACATGCTGATAGCAGTCCAGTTGGTAGCCTGCTTCTCGGCCTGACCGAGGTCGCCGCCTGCGGCCAGTACGGCTGCAGACATCAGGGCCAGCAGCAAGCCGCCGGCGATGTGTAGGTGACGGCCGCTCATTTATAGCTCTCCTCGATGACTTCCGCAGTCAATCTGTCGAACTCGGTGTTCGCGCGGCGGACGTAGAGGCCGGTGATAAGGATCGTGAAAACGATCACACCGAAGCCGATCGGAATGCCTACCGTCATCACCCCGTCACCCATGCGGGCGGCGAGCAGATCCTTGTTGAAGGCGATGATCGCGATATAGCCGTAATAGACGATCATCATGATTGCCGTAAGCAGCCAACCAAACGTGGATCGCGTCTTGATCAGGCGCTGATACTTTGGGTTGGCGGCGATTTTTGCCACCGAAATGTCTTCCATGTCTTTCCCTCCCCGCAGGCATTGGTTTCGCCGGGCATGCGCCCGGGCCAGTGCAAATTAGTCGAGAAGGCTGACGGCGAGCTTACGGAAGGGCTTGTTTTTATACAAATAACAAAATATTAATAAATTTTTACTAAAATATTAAATAGATACAAATGAAAAGTAATGTGATGTTCATGGTTTTCGCGCCATGGTCACGGCAAGTGCTTGCCATTGTCACGAAACACTCCGCCTGAATGTTCGATCAATGTGAAGATCGCAAAGCGGCTCCGACTGGCTACCCTCGCCCGCGCAGGGCCGCATTTCTTTCCACGTGCCTGAGCGCTGCGGCGCGTCGGGCGTATTGGTGACCGCTCGTGTAGACTGCGATGCCTGGTCGCAGCGCCAGGCTCATTTGGGTTGAGTAGTCGTGGAGCTTGAACCTTTGGAACGAGTATCCGTCCCCAGATTCAGTCACCACAAGCTTTAGTCACCATAACCCGATTGGCAGGTCAGAAGCAGCATGGATTGGATTTACCCGGTTATTCTCGTCGGCGCAGGACTCATCGTTGTCTCGGTGCTCACCAGCGCGCTGGCGTTTCGCTTCGGTGCGCCATTGTTGTTGATCTTTTTGTGTATTGGCCTGATCGCCGGCGAAGACGGTCTGGGCTTGATGTTCGATGACGCAAACATTGCATATTTTCTGGGCAGTCTCGCGCTCGCGGTCATTCTGTTCGACTCCGGCTTTGGTACCCGTACCCAGACGCTCAAGCGCGCGGCCGCGCCGGCAATCGTGCTGGCAACGGTGGGCGTGCTTCTGACCACTCTGCTCGTAGGCGTAGTGGCCAGATACCTGTTCGACCTGCCGTGGTTGTATGCCTTGCTGATAGGGGCAATTGTCAGCTCGACCGATGCCGCCGCAGTCTTCTTCCTGCTGCGCACCGGCGGCATCAAGATCTACAAACGGGTGCGTTCCATACTCGAAGTCGAGTCGGGTTCCAACGATCCGATGGCCATCTTCCTGACCATTCTGCTCATCGAGTTGATCCTGGCAGATGGGCGCAGCAATATCGCCACCTCGTTCCTGACCGGATTCGGCATGCAGATGGGGCTTGGTCTGGTGATTGGTCTTGGCGCCGGTTATCTTATCGTCGTGGTTGTGAACCGGATCCATCTCGAGGAGGCGCTTTACCCGATCGTGGTCATGGCGTCGGCGCTGTGCGTTTTTGCGCTAACCGGGGAGTTTGGCGGGAGTGGTTTTCTCGCCGTCTATGTTGCCGGAATCGTTGCCGGCAATAGCGCGATAAAGGGCGAATCAGCCCTGCGCCGCTATCAGCAGGGCATGACCTGGCTGGCGCAGATCGTGATGTTTCTTGTGCTTGGCCTGTTCGTGACGCCTTCCGAATTTGGGCCGGTACTCCTGCCCGCTGTGGCGCTCGGTCTGTTCCTGATATTCGTCGGCCGCCCGCTTGCGGTGTGGCTTTGCCTGCTACCGTTCGGCTTCGACCGCCAGACGGTGACCTTTAGCTGCTGGGTGGGGCTGCGCGGCGCGGTTTCGATTCTGCTCGGCATCCTACCGATCGTGCTGGGTGTCGAGGGCGCGGACCTGTTCCTGAACACCGCCTTCATCATGGTGCTGACCTCGCTACTGGTCCAGGGCTGGACGATCAAGCCGGCAGCGCGCTGGCTGAATCTCATCGTGCCCTCCCAAGCCGGCCCGGTGGAGCGGATCGAACTCGAGTTGCCGGGTAACCCCAGGCATGAATTCCTGATCTATCGGGTGATCGACGACAGCCCGCTCATTGCCGGCCGGCATCTGCCGCGCTGGGCGCGTCCGTCGCTGGTCGTGCGGGATGGACGCTCGTTTGCGTTCGAACGGGTTGGGCACCTGATGCCGGGTGACTACGTCTATCTGTTCGCTCCCCCGGAGTACGTCGCCTTGCTCGACCAACTGTTTGCCAAACCACAAGGGCCAAGCAAGGACGACAAGGCGTTCTTCGGGGAATTCAAGGTCAAACCGGAAAGTCGCCTGGCCGATTTGCAGCGAAGCTACGATTTGCCCGTGCGCGAAGGCCAGCCTGAGGAGCAGACGATAGCCGAGTACATTGCCGCCGAACTTGGCAGCAGCCCGGTGGTCGGGGATAGGGTGCCGCTTGGTCCGCTGGATCTGGTCGTGCGTGCGGTCTACCAGGGTACGGCCATTACCGAAATCGGGCTGGCCTTCCATCAGGACAGCAGAAAGACGCCCTATAAACGCGCCGCGACGAGAACCCCGCTGAAGCCAATCACACGGCTTGCAGGTTTGCTTGGGTGGCGGGGGCAGCGACTCAAGCGAACGCCGGATGGCACCAAGACGCCCTGAACTTGGCGCGGTATGCGCGTCGGGAGGTTTGGACGAAAGCCTGAACACCGGCATTGCAATCGAACTCGATGTGTCGCGTGCAGTGGGTTTGACCGAGCACATCAAGTCGCTGACCAAAGTCCACCCGCCCAAGCACGACGCCTGAGCGGGGAAGCTGCCACTGCCGGGGCTCAGCTTCCGGTCATATCCACACCTTCCCGAGTGGGCACGCCATCCACCAGGCGCATGATGCCCAGCGGGTTGTCGTTCCTGAGCGCGTCCGGCAGCAGGGCGTCGGGGTAATTCTGGTAACACACCGGGCGCAGGAATCGATCGATCGCGAGGCTGCCGACCGAGGTCCCCCGGGCATCGGAGGTCGCAGGCCAGGGGCCTCCATGCACGATTGCGTCGCTGACCTCGACGCCGGTCGGATAGCCGTTCAACAGCAGTCGTCCGGCCTTTTGCTCGAGCAGGGCGGGCAGGTCGGCGAAATGCTCGAGGTCGGCCGGATCGGCGATCAGGGTGGCGGTCAGCTGGCCGTCGAGGGC
>JAEUNS010000353.1 GCA_016790005.1 Zoogloeaceae bacterium | reverse complement strand
CTGCGGCTCAGTTCGCGAGCGATGTTCATCTGGATCAGTGCGAACTGCTCGAGGTCGTGCTCGTACACCCGATACAGGCTTTCGGCGAAGATCTCGAATCCGGTGCAGTTTTCCAGTGCGCGTACCGAGGCGCTGCGTGGTGCGAGGTCGATCATGCCCATCTCCCCGAAGCAGGCCCCGGGGCCGAGCCGGCAGAGCGGAACCTCGGCGTCCGCCTCGCGGTGCAGCACGTCTACGCTGCCGCTTTCAAGCAGATACATCGATTCGGCGGGGTCACCCTCGCGAAAGTAGTATCTGCCCGCGGCCATGTCGGCCTGGCTGCAGTGCTCCAGCAGAAAGGCAAGCACCTCGGCGCGAACACCGCCAAACAAGGGTGTCTGCTGCAACATCGCGATCCGCCCGTTCTCGGCTTGCATCCGCATCTCCCTGCTCAGAAAACTATGCCCCGCTCCAGTTTTCATCGTAGTCAATACCCGGGGTTCGTCCACCCTCGACGCTGCCCGGCAATCAAGTGACCAGGGCGTGGGCTGCAGGGTTCAGCCCTGGCGTTCGCCCAGATCGGTGAAGCTAATCGTCTGCGCACCCTTCCACAGCACCGTGCGGCCCATGTCCATCAGTTGCTCGGCGCCTTCGACGACGGTCAGGAAGTGGTTACCGGCGAGCTGTCCCATCTTGCTGGCGAAGCAACTGCTGCCGTAGGCAAACAGGATCTCGGTTTCGGACAGCCCGGCGGGGTAGAGCAGTATGTCGCCGCGCGAGGGGTGACTAGTATGGTTTTCGAACTCGAGCCCGGTGTCGAAGTCGCCCAGCGGCACCCAGACGGCTTCGCCGCTCCAGCGCGAGTGAATGACCTGGTTGGTGAAGGGCAATAGCGCCAAAAAGGCGGCGCAGGTGCGCGGGGCTGCCTGTTCTTCAAGGCGTGCGACGAAATGGAACGGTCCGACATCGATTGCAAGGTGGCGCATCGGGAACTCCCTGTAAGGTGATCGGGGTCAGAAATGTTGCGAATCTGCAGGCTTGTGATCTTACGACGAGCGGCTGCTTTGCGGGGTCGCAGATGTCGGATCGGTGTCTTGGCGCGGGTGTTGGGCGTGGGTGAGGCTTGTCGCTTCGAGCGTGATCGTGACGCGTTGGCGTTCGGCGTCGGCGTACAGCGTCATCGTGCCTGGCGCGAAGTCGTAGACCTTGACCGTTTCGGCCCAGTCGGCAGCGTCCGGTGCAATCTCGGGCAAAAGGTTGTGCTGCCCGGCAAGGGCGCTGTCGTCGATGAGGTTGCCGTTCTTGCCGGGGAAGAGCGCGAAATACAGCATGTCGGCCTCGATCAGCTCGTTGAGAAAGTGGGTGCCGAGCGATACGTCGGGTGTCAGGTTGTCATGCATCGCAACGATCTCGCACAGCGCCGCGACGCGGTTGATTTCGTTGAAGACCACGGGCAATCCCAGGAACGGGTCGCGCGAGCCCCAGCGGCCGGGGCCGAGCAAAAGCAGGCAACGTTCGGCGCTGGCCTGGTTGATGAGCCCGACCAGGCGGGTTACATCCAGACGCCTGGTCTGGTTGAGCGCTGAGTATGCGCTTGGGGTGATATACACCACGCGGTCGGGTTGCAGCACCCGGCTTGGTCCGATCACGGCGCCTTCGCTAGTGAGCAGACGCGGGAGATGCTCCGGCGGGGTCGGGTCCACGGCGCCGCGCGGGTCGCGCACCTGCATTGGACGGCATTGCAGCAGATTGATGCGATAGCTGCCGTCCGCGAGCACATTCAGTGCAAACTCGATTTCCACAGCATGGTCGTAGGCCGCATGCAGGCAGGCGAGCAGCGTACGCAGGTCGGCGACGAAGGGGGTGTTTTCGAGAAGGCCGTCGAAGGTCAAGAAGGGCGGCCGGTTCGGTGCCTCGCGGCTGGTGAATAGCGCCAGCGGAAAGTCCGGTTGCTCGTTCACCAGTTCGCTGAAACGGCCGGATACGATTCGGTTCAGTTGCAGATCGAGCACATCCATGCGCCGCTGACTGGTACGGGCGATGGCGCCGAAGTGGGTTTCAGGTCGCAGCGCGGGGGCGTTGAGCGCGACCAGACGGGTGTAGTCGTCGTCTGCACGGTCTACCGCGCGGGTGCCCAGGCCGGCGACCAGGCGCAACACGCCGGCGTGCGGATCGATATCGTGATGCCAGCGGTAGGGGTTGAGCGACAGGCCCACGCCCGCTGCGTGCGGATGAAAGCTTCGGCGGCCGCCGGTGCCGGACACACGCATGATCAAGAGCGCCATCTGCTCGGTTTCATCCAGCAGGCCACGTCGCTTGCGGTAGCGCAGGGCGTGTTCGCTGAGGGTGCTGGCATACACCAGGCGCACGGCATCAAGCAGCGCCGCCAGACGCGCCTCCCGCGGGCCCTGGTTCACGCAGAACACGCTTTCATACTGGCCGGCGAAGCCGCTGCCGTAGCGGTCTTCGAGCCGCGAACTCGACCGCACGATGAACGGCCACTCGCCAAAGTAATCGAGCATGCCCTCGAACTGGCGGATCGTGGCCGCAGGGAACGATCCGGCCAGTATGCGACTGTGCGCTTCGTCGAGCTGGGTCAGAAAGCCGGCCGGGTCGCGTTGCTGGCGGCGAATCCACCACACCCGGTTCCACACCAGAAAGGTGTCGAACACCACCGTGCCGACGTAGAAGGAGTCGTGCGCCTCGAGCCGTTCATGAATCGCGGGTGCATCGCGACGCAGTATCGCGCGTGCCACCAGCATGCCCAGCGCCTTGCCGCCAATGCTGCCGATACCGATCATGCGCTCGCGGATCGCGATCAGATCTTCGAGTTCGAGGTATTTATTGATCAGTCGCCCCATGCCGGTATCTTCGGGGAAGAGCTGGCGTGTCAGCCGGCCAAACCAGTTGGCCTCGGCCGCCGGGTCGGGCTGGCCTGCCGCGCGCCTGGCCAGCACCGCGCGGGTTGCGGTGAAGTTGCGTTGCCAATGGCCGGCGATCGGCTTGTCCTCGAGCCCCGGCCATTCGGATTCGGCCAGGATCTCGCTCACCGTGCCACTGTCGGCCACGGGGCGAAAGGTGTCGTCCGGCGCCCAGGCGTGGATCAGGTTCATCGTGGCGCCGGAATCGTGACGCACCTTGATCGGCCGGATGAAGCGGCGCCCGCGGCAGGCGAACACATCCAGCAAAAACTGAGTGGTGTCGGTGATCATGTCCATCGCCATGCGGGTGTGGGTATTGCGCAGCACGCCGAAGTAGGTGACGGTCGCGAGATCGAACAGGCGCGGGCAGGTGAGCCGGAAAAAATTGCCCATCATGCGGTCGGACTGCCAGGCGAGCGCAAGATCCGACAGGCAGTCGAAAACATACAGGGTTTCAGGGCCGGCGGCTTCGATCACGGCATGGACCTGATCGACGAAGTTCTCGAAGCCGTCGTTGGGTTGTGGGTAGTGGGTCTCCACCGTGTGCTCGTCGAGCAGAGGCGGGTGGCTCGCAATCCGGAAATAGATCAGGCGTGTTCCCGCTCGGCGGGCAGCCTCGGCATAGGGCGCGACCAGAGCCTGGTATTCCTCCAGCGTCTGGATCTGCCAGACCACGTTGTCGCCGGGTGCCACGCCGCATAGCACGGCATCGAGGCCGGGCAGGCCGGTGCTTGGGCTGAAGTGCGAGCGGCGGGCTTCAATCATCGCTGGGGTCCGATCCATTCGTTCGCCGCCGTGGCCGACGGTTTGGCTGGGTACTTGGTGCTGTCCGCATGACGAGCGCTGGAGATGTCTGGCCGTCGCTCCTGCCCGACTGGCTTGGCGCCTCGGCTTGCTCCTGGCACGGTCGAGTGCCGCTTGCCATCACTTCTTCGGCTTCGTGTCGTCATTCCCGGCCGCCTGGCGCGCGGCGATCGCGGCGCGGATGCGTTCGATCTCAAGTGCCTTGGCCTGAGGCGTGCCCCAGGGCGGCGGCGCTGGGGGGGCTCTGCGGGCGGCCGCTTTTTGTTCTTTGGCAGCGAGTTTTGCAAGGGCTTTCTCCTGCGCGCGGCGGGCCTCGGCCTCGCGGCGCTGGGCCTCGCGTTGCCGCTCGATCATGGCCGCCTTGAGCATCGGCGCTGCGGGTACCGCAATGCCTGCAGTCGCGGCCTGCTGCGCCAGTGCGGGCAATACCTCGAAGCGGCAGAACTCCGTGATCAAGGGCAGGTTGAGGGCCTGGTAGAGGGGCAGCCACGACCCAGCTTCAGCACCGCCGGCCCAGCCATGCGCACGCACTGACAGTTGCGGGTTGAACTGGTACCAGCCCTGCTCGATGCGGGTGAACAACCTGCGGTTGTAGGCATAGTCGCGCGCGACCTCATTGCGTGCCAGCACGCCCGAAAGATGTTGGCGCTTGTTGCGCTCCGGGCGCAGCACCGAGGCCGGCAGATGTTGCCAGGCCGAGAGGATGTCGGCGCTCTCGAAGGCGGCAATTGGCCTGCGCTGGCGGGCACTGTAGCGGCTGCGGAACAGCGTCCATAGCGTCTGGAACAGCAGGTATTCGCTGTGATGGCGGTCGATGCGCACCAGGCGCTCGCCGGTGTTGATGTCGAAGGTCGACGGCGCGACACGGTCGAACACGGCCGCAAAGGGGCCGCGGGCGTAGACGGGGTCGCGAAAGGCCTCGCGTAGGGCCCAGTGGAGCGCGTTCCAGCCGTGGTGGTCGGTGCTCGCAGGGTTGGCGCCGCGCTCAAGCAGCGCGTCGATGAGCGGA
>JAEUNS010000218.1 GCA_016790005.1 Zoogloeaceae bacterium | reverse complement strand
CGGCCTGGATCCGTCTGCCTACGGTACACACTCTATGCGGCGCACGAAAGCGACATTGATCTACAAACGCACGAAGAACCTAAGGGCCGTTCAGCTCTTGCTTGGCCACTCAAAGTTGGAATCGACAGTGCGGTACCTGGGAATCGAGGTCGATGATGCATTGGAGATCTCTGAGCAGATCGAGATCTGAGGTTGGATCGGCTGCCCGCCAGCACCTTTGAGTCGGCGGGCGGCTGCTTACGGCGATGACTCCAGGAGGGTACTATCGGCCATCACCGGCCGTTGGAGATCCGGCCAGGATTTCCCTCGCTGGATCGTCTTGGGTGACCGGTTTACGGCGGCCAACTTGAACCCCGCCTTGGCTCGACCCGGCCAGGAGCGGTCACTGGCCACCCAATCCGGATAGCAGCCATCCGGGCAAGGCAGTATGCTACCGGCCTGCGTTCTAAATGGAATGGGCCGCATCGACCCGCTACGCTGTCGGTCGCTGATTTTCCTATCTTCTTATTCTGTGTTGCGCGTAGTTTCTGCTTCTAAAAATTAGTTTGATGAATATTACTCATTAAATTTCACAGATAAATGAAAAGTCAATCTTTTGATAGTTATGCTGAGGCTTCCGATTACGCTAGATCTCTCGCAAAAAAAGGTTGCAAACATCATTTGAGAGCGGATGGTTTTCAGTGGACTGTTGATTTTCTTGATGCCGATCATGACGAAGAAGAGGATAGCAACCATGCCCTGCGGGGTTGCAAAAAATGCTCAGACCTTAGCATCTTGGTAGAAACCGGAAAAAGCATAGTTAGCAGCCTTAAGAGTGAAAACAATACTTTAAAAGCAGACCTTCTTGCAGAAGGCGTTGCCCTGGCCGTAGACCTCGCGAACGATGTTGATGATGTCGTCGGCGTGGCTGTCGGTCTTGGCAAAAATCAGGGTCTTGGGGGTTTCTTTGCGTGCCGGGAATATTTGCGTTTCCACGGCTGTCTTCATGGCCTGAACCACCTGCCGGATCTGGCTCATGTTGACCACCGATCTATCCAGCTCCTTGGCGGTGTAGGTGGTGTCTTCTTCGGTTTCGCCCCAGCGCTTTTTGCGGGTGGTGCGGTCGCGGTGGTCCCCCCATTCCTTGGCCTTAAGCTCGGCGCCTTTCTGGGTGATCTCGGTTTCGATCTCATAGACGTCGTAGCCGACGTTGACGCCATCGGCCACCGATTGTTCATAGGTGTATTCGGCAACGATGTTTTCGTTGAAGAAGCCGAAGGTGCGTTTATCGGGCGTGGCGGTCAGGCCGATCAGACTGGCATCGAAGTAATCGAGCACCTGCTTCCACAGGTTGTAGATGCTGGGGTGGCATTCATCGATGATGATGAAGTCGAAGGTTTCCACCGGCACCGCGGGGTTGTAGCGGACGAACTTTTCCTGCTTGACGGTTTGCTGCACTTCGTTGAGCGAGACATCCTCAGCGGATTCATCAATCGGTTCGCCACTCAGAATCGAGTACATGCGCTGGATGGTGCTGATGCACACCTGCGAATGCGGATCGATATTGGGCGAGGCCAACCGCTGCACGTTGTACAGCTCGGTGAACTTGCGGCCATCGTCCGGTGGCGTATAGGCCATGAACTCCTGATGCGCCTGTTTGCCAAGGTTGCGGGTATCGACCAGGAAAAGAATGCGCCTGGCTCCGCCAAACTTTAGCAGGCGGTAGACCGAGGTGATAGCGGTAAAGGTTTTCCCCGCGCCAGTGGCCATATGCACCAGCGCACGCGGTTTGTTCAGCGCCAGCGATTTTTCGAGCCCGGTGACAGCGCTGATCTGGCAATCGCGCAGGTTGCGCTCGGGCAGTGCAGGCATCTGCTCTGCCAAACGGCACCGCAGGGTTTCTGTTTGCGCCAACCAGGTCGCCAGCGTTTCCGGCTTGAAGAAGTGGAAAATTTCGCGCGAACGCGGCACCGGGTCGGCGCCATCGGTAAAGCGAATGATCTGGCCAGTGGCTTCGAACAGGAAGCGTAACGGGGTGCGGTCTTTGCGCCATTTGAGCGTGGCGTTGGCGTAGCGCTCGGTCTGGTTTTCGGTAACGGTGAGATTTTCGCCGGCGCTGTCTTTCTTGGCCTCGATGACACCCACGGCATTGCGGTTGACGAACAGCAGGTAATCCGCCGGGCCGGTGTCGGTGGGGTATTCGCGCACCGCCACGCCCACCGCTGCGCTCAGGTCGAACTGCTTGATGTCCTGAATGATCCAGCCCGCTTGCTGCAGCTTCTGATCGATCTGCTGGCGTGCCTTGGTTTCTGGTGTCATCCGTGCATTCCCCTCACTGTGAGCGGGTCTATCGCCCGCCCTCTATTGCCCGTGGTCGATAGAAAACTTTGGTCTATTGGGACGGTGCCAGCGTATCGCCCAGGCCCTGTCGTCCAGTCTGCCGTCTTGTCGGTCACTGCCCGCAAGGACTTCTGGCCGAGGAGCCGTCCTTCCAGGCTCACGCGATACCCTCCCCCGCTGAGTTCATTTTTGCTCGCTCCCGTTTTCCGTGTCGTTATCGGCACCGCCAGCGCGCACCCATTCGTCCACCTCGGAGAGCTGGAACTTCCACAACCGTCCGATCTTGTGCGCAGGCAACCCTTTGCGTTCGCGCCAGCGGTAGACGGTGTCCTTCACCACGCCCAGATGCCGGGCAACATCGATGGCAGTGACCCACGGTTCGGCGTTCATAGCTTGGCGCTCACAGAGGCATCAAAGTCGTTTTAAATCGTCATCAGTCTATCAGACGGACACAGGTTCTTGCCTCGACGCACAAAGCGGTCATGAAGGAACAAGGCTACACCCACAACCGAGGCAGGCTGCGCCCACGCCAGCCTGGGGCTTGAGGCCACCAGCGCACAGACGACATGACGAAAGGAATAAGCAAAAACAGGTGGCGCCAGGCACCGAAGCCATCTCAGCATCTGAGTCTCCTGCAGTCGATATGGGAAGGCATCCGAACCAACCGACCAACTCAGCTGTCTCAACGCCGCGCTTGGGGTAGAGACACTCTCGCTTCAGATCACGGCGAAAATGCCACTGGCGGTTGAAGTAATCGGGCTGCTGTGGCAAAAGAGGTAAAGCACGCCCCCTCCCCCGGCCCTCCAGCCACGCCACAATTTTGAATTTGTACACAAACATGACAGACGCCGCAAAACCCAATCCACTGATTGAACTGACGATCACCCTGATCATTCCTGCGCTGATCCTGATGAAGCTGTCAGACCCCGCGAACCTGGGTGCCGCAAACGCCCTGGTTCTGGCCTTGAGTTTCCCGCTGGCCTGGGGGGTTCGCGACTTCTGGTTGCGTCGCAAGTGGAATCTTTTTGCGGTATTGGGCGTCATCAGCACCTTGCTTACAGGCGGTATCGGGCTGCTGGCACTGGATACACAATGGATTGCCATCAAGGAAGCCGCGGTGCCTGGCCTCATCGGCCTGGCCGTCCTGGGGTCAACTTACACGCGCTATCCGCTGGTCAAGACAATCCTGCTCAACCCGTCGATCATCGATGTCGATCGTTTGCAGCAAAAACTCGAGGCGCACGGGGCAACCCAAGATTTTGAGGTGCGCCTGCTCCATGCAACCTGGATGCTCAGTGGTACTTTCTTCTTCTCGTCGGTGATGAACTACTTCCTGGCGACATCCATTGTCGTCAGTCCCGCTGGGACGACCGCATTCAATGAAGAGCTGGGGCAGCTTACTTTACTCAGCTACCCATTCATTGCCTTACCGTCGATGGTCATGATGGTTTTCGTCATCTTTTACTTGTCCCGCACCACAAAACAACTCACAGGGCTCGGCTATACCGAGTTCATGAATGCGGCGAAGGATCGTTAGTCAGCCGGGCGGCACTGCTCTCGCACTTCCTGCCAGTGTCCTTTCGCATAGTGCTGTAGTTGCGTTCCTTCAAACCGCCACAGGTGCAGCCAATCATTGTCGAGCAGTTGCGCCACCACGGTGTGTCGCTGGATCACCGCTTCGATCATGGCGCGGGGGGCATCGATCACCACCGTCAGTCGCAGGGGTTCATGCATCCAGCGCGTGCCGTCGTGCAGCGACTGCTGCGACAAGCCAATACGCAAATCCCCGCCGTTACCCTCGAATACCCCGATGTGGCCGCCCACCACGTTATGCAACACCTTGTTGCCGCTCCCGTAATGAACCGGATCACAGGTCGAGGCGTGGTATTGCCAGTTGATCCAGTGGGTGACGAGCATCGGCGCGGTCATCAACAGTTCGAGCACGCTGCCATCAGCATCCTGGCTGGCATCGTAGTCATGCAGAAAGCTGCGTCCTTCGAGCACCACGCTGCGCGTGCGCGCCCGGGGGGCGATGATGAAGGCCGCGTTACCCGCCAGCCCCCATTCTGGCCGCGTCTGTGCGCCATCATTGGCCCGCTGGCGGAGCTGTCCGAGCAATTCGGCACGGCCCAAGCGTGGATCCAGGCCCAGTTTCGGGGCCCGCTCCCGCCGTACCTGATCACCTGCATGCACCATGCTCGCGGCGAATCGATCCCAGTGCTGTAGCGCCTCGGGCGACAAGGTGTCGAGATCGAAGGGCTCGAGCTCGTCGGTGGTCGTGTTGTGCAGAGCGGCGACAAACATCGTGTTGTGCGGGATCAGGATGCCACGCTCGCTCAGCAGATGGCGGACCGGGGCTTCGTTGAGCAGGCGCGCCAGCACCCGGGCATTGACCTCACCGGTCTGACCGCAGCAGGCGCCACAGTCCAGGGCTGCCGCGTGAGCGTTATTGGCCGACTGGCTGCCATGCCCCACCAGCACCACCAGCGGCGCGATCGCCTTGTCCAGCCCCATGGCGTGCAGTACCCGGGCCGCCAGATCGGCTTTCGCAGCATTGTCCAGGCCGGTCACGGCCGGACGACAGACCTGTTGATAGCGGGCCGGCAGGCCGCTCAGGTCGTCACGCGACCGGCTGCGCTTGGAGGGCATCAGCCACCCCCCCAGTTTGCCGAGATACGCGATGCCGGCCGCTTCGACGAAGGAAAACGCTGCGCTCGGCCAGCGCCGGGTCGACTGCCAAGTGCGGGCCCTGTCAAAGCTATTCAGGCGGGCTTGAGTGGCCCCCTCTTCAGTTTTACCAGTTGAGTCGGCATGGACTTGATCCCCGACGAAGATCTGGTCGGTGACTTCCAGGGTGGGTGCGAGCAAGCCGGGCAATTGCGGTCGTCTGGCCTGGGTGCCAAGCGGTGTGTAGGCCACCGGCAAGCCGAAGAACCCGGCAAACCCGATGGTTTGTACTGCCGGCCAGACGGCTTCGAGCGAACGCCGTAAGGGCTCGCTGCGCACATCGATGCAGAACGCGGCCTGCACTTCGACATCACCCGATGCCAGCGGTTGAGGTGCGGCATGGGTCAGTCTGTTTGCCAACTGGCGCTGATAGGCTGCCTCAAGCGCTAACTGGCCGACCTCGTCGATCACCAGTGTGGCCTCGGCTTCTGCCAGGACCTCCGGAACATGGCGCCATGCATCCTGCACGGCGCTGAAGGCGTGGTGGGTGGCGGCATCATCCTTACAATCCAGCACGATCGCGCCCCAGGCCAGGCGGATTGCGAGCAGCTCGCGCAGATGATCGTCCTGCCTGCCCTCAAGCCTGGCCTGCCAGCCCAGATAAGCGCACCAGGATGCCCAGCCATTGACCGTAAGCAACACCGCCTCCAGATAATCCACCCACACCGACTCGGGCAGGCCGAGACGCTCCAGCACCCAGTACTCGGCTTCAGCGCGTGTTGCTGGCAATACACCTAGGCGCTGGCCGAGATCGGGAATACCCATCAGCATGCCAATGCCATGATCATGCTGGAGCGTGTCCCGCCAGAAGGCATAGAGGTCGGAAGTGCCCTCCGGGCGCCAGTCGGCCTGCCGGGTGTCGAAGTAGGCCGCACAGGTCTGGCTGACCTGATGGGTGATCGCCTGCCGCCACGACAATCGGGTGTGGCGTTGTGGATCGTTATCGAGCACATCGATCAGCAGGGGCAGTTGTGGTAGAGCGCCAGGATGGGCGAGCGCCTGCTGCCATTGTGTTGCGGTCAGACCTGCTGCGCGAGCGGCCGGCAAGGTGTTGAGCGCCTGTTCGAGGTCGGCAGCTTGGATCCGTCCCTCGGTCAAGGCCTGGTGGAAGAAGGCGCGCGGAGGGAACACCCGGATGCCCGCCAGAACGGCCATCCGCGCGGCGACCGTCCGCACCGGCAGGCCGATCCGCGACCAGTGCGGGTTGACCGCGATCGCGCGGTCCAGGGGCCAGGCGGGTGCAATGGCGTGGCAGGCCTGCGCGCAAGCGGCTTCGATGCGGTCGCACTGCCCCGCTTCGATGATATTTTCAAGAAGCATGTTCATTGGGCGTCCTGGTATGAGGGTTGTTGGCAGTGTTGCGGGCCAGTACAGCGCCCACCGGGTGGCGATCGGATGCCTCGGTTTGAGCGGTCCAGATGGTCGGCCACACGCGCAAGGTCAGCCGGGTGAAGAACTCATCCACATAGAACCCGGCATAGCTCCAGCGCCGCCATCCGGCCAGCGCCGCGGGTTGCAGTTGCAGCCATGCCAGACACAGATAGAGCAAACCCATGCCGGCCAGCGCCACCCGACCCATTGCATCATCGGGTGCATCGACCAGGCCGAGCGGGACGGTATGCGCCAACAACATGGCTGCGGTGAGGCCAAACAAGCTCGCGAGTCCGATCAGAATCAAGCGACCCGAGGCAGCGTTGGGCCGACCGTGTGCCGTGGGTAGCCACAACAAGGGGGCCCAGGCAAAGCCAAGGATGACCGACCACCACCATGGCCAGGCGAGCCCGCCCGCGATCTGCTGAACGCCAAAGACCACCGGAATGGCCACGACCGGGGCGAGCCACAGGCTCAGCGGCCGGGGTGACATCGGACCATGCATCATCTGCAGCCGTGTCTCGCGCACAACCGAAGAGGCGGCGAGGAAGGTGTGCGCTTTGTAGAGCGAATGACCAACCATGTGCAGCAAGGCAAGGGTATAGAGGCCCAGGCCGCATTCGAGCACCATGAAACCCATCTGCGCCACGGTGGACCACGCCAGGCGCACCTTGATGCTGACCCGGGTGAGCATCACCATGCCCGCCAGCACGGCGGCAGTCAGACCGAAGATCACCAGCAACCAGCGTGCGATCGTGGCCTGCTCCAGCAGCGGCGCAAACCGGATCAAGACAAACCCCCCGAGGTTCACCACCCCGGCGTGCAGCAACGCCGACACCGGTGTCGGTGCCTCCATGACCTGAATCAACCAACCATGTACCGGAAGCAAGGCGGTGCGCAGGATCACGCCCAGTACCAGACACACCGCACTGGCGTGCAGTGCGGGCGACCAGCCACCTTGCTCGATGTGCGCCCACAGTGCCGACAGCGAACCACTGCCGACTTCCTGCCAGGCCAGGGCGGCGGCGGCGATGAGCAGCACATCCGCCAGCCGGTCGGCGATATGTTTCTTGTGCGCAGCCAGCAGGGCAAAGGGACGGGTCGGATAAAAACACAGCAGCCCCTGCAGGATCCTGCCCACCAGCGCCCAGGCCACGATCAACACCAGCCAGTGATCCGCCAGGAGTAGCAGCTGCACCGCTGCGAGCACCCCGCCCAGCGCGGCGATATAGCCGCGCTGAGCGGGTTCGCCTTCCAGGTAGCGGGAGGAAAACACACCAATGACCGTACCCAGCAACTGCACCAGCACCGCGAGAATCATTCCCACTGTAGAGACCTGTAACCACGGGGAAAGGAGAGTCGATTCCGGCGCAATGAAGAGGGTCAGCACGCTGGCGATCAGGGCGACCGAGGACAGCCCGGTGAAACTTCGCCAGAGCCGGATCGGATCCAATTTCAGAAGATGCGGCAGCAAGGCGGCCACCAGCATCAGCAAAACGGCCGTCAGGGAAAGCGCAACCGATAACAAATTCATGAAAACCTCTGATAAGCCGAACGCAGCGAATCTTGCTTCTTCTTTTTCATTCCGTAAAATTCAATGATTCGAACGTTTTGATATTCAAAAAAGAACGATGAATCTAAGCCAACTCAACTTTCGCCACCTCTTCTATTTCTGGCGGGTCGCCACAACGGGCCATCTGACCCAGGCGGCACAGGCGCTGCATACCTCGCAATCAGCCTTGTCGGCGCAGATCCGGCAATTGGAAGAACGTCTGGGGGTGATACTTTTCAGGCGTGAGGGGCGGCGACTGATGCTGACCGATACCGGCCAGTTGATGCTTTCGTATTGCGAAGACATCTTCGGTCTCAGTCAGGAAATGCTGGGACGCCTGGAAGGCCAGAGCGCCGGAATGTCGAGGCTGCGCATCGGAAGCGTGGCCACCATGTCGCGCAACTACCAGGAGAACTGGATTCGTCCCTTGCTCGCCGACCCCACAGTGGTGTGGACGCTGGAGTCAGGCTTGCTCGAAGGATTGTTGGCGCGATTGGTGCGGCATCAGCTGGATGTGGTGCTGGCCAATGAAACCGTCGCGACCGATCCCGATCGACCGCTGCATTGCGTGTTTCTGGGTAGTCAGCCAGTCTCGCTGGTTGGGCCGAGTCAGGCTTGGTCGGGCCGAGTCCTGCGTGTGCCGGAGGATCTGGACGGCATGGACATTGCGTTGCCGGGTCCGCGTCATGCGCTGAGGGCGCAGTTCGATGCACTCTGTGCGGCAGCTGGGGTCAAGCCCCGGATTCGTGCCGAGGTCGACGATATGGCGATGCTGCGCCTGATCGCCCGGGACAGCGGATGGCTTGCTGTGCTGCCGGATGTGGTGGTGCAGGATGAGCTCCAGCTCGGTACTTTGGTCAAGGCCGGTCATTCCCCCCAGCTGGACGAGCGCTTTTACGCGATCACCACCCCACATCGGCATCATTTCGAGCTGCTGGAGCGGCTTCTACCTATGGGTGGTCGGGTCGAATGGCCTCAAGCGCAAGCACCCCAGAAAGGTCTTCAGGGATCTGCTGCAGCATGACTGACGCTTCGCCGCCTGGCTTGGCCGCGGCCGCGGCTGACAGCACGCAGCAGGCTGCGATGTCGGCACTGCGTTTCGACCCCGTGTCAGCCATGCTTTTCGTGATCAATACCTCTGCGGGCGCCCTCGATGTCGACGCCAAGCGGGCCGTGATCAAATCCGCCCTCACTGCGCATGGACGACAGGGGGAACTATTGACGTGCGGGCCGGCTGACCTGACACGTGTAGCCACCGAGGCCGCTGCAGAAGCCGTGGCGCGCAACACGGCGGTGATCGCCGTCGGTGGCGATGGCAGCCTCAGCACGGTGGCTCAGGCGGCGCATGCAGCCGGTTGCGCGATGGGCGTCATCCCGTATGGCACCTTCAATTATTTTGCCAGAACACACGGCATTCCCACCGAGCCCGCCGCGGCAGCGCAACAACTCCTGGAGGCACGTCCGATGCCGGTTCAGGTGGGGGCCATCAACGATCGAATCTTTCTGGTTAACGCCAGCCTGGGTGTTTACCCGGACTTGTTGCAGGATCGCGAGGCTTACAAAGCCCGCTTTGGCCGTAGCCGATGGGTAGCCTTCGTCGCCGCCTGCGCGACATTGCTGCGTGCACAACGCCGACTACGCCTGCACATCGAAACAGGTGCCACCGAGCGTGAAGTCCAAACCCTGACGCTCTTTGTTGGCAACAACCCACTGCAACTGCAACAGTTCGGCGCAGAGCCGGAGGACACTATCGCGGGCACCCCCGGGGACGGCAGTCTGGCGGCACTGATGCTACGGCCCATCGGTACGCTGTCGATGATCGGGCTGATGCTGCATGGCGCCATGGGCAGACTGAGGGAGGCCGCCGGTGTGGAGCGCTTCGAGTTCAAACATATGGTCGTGCGGCCCACACTGGCACCCGGTGGCACGGAAGTCGTGGTGGCCTTCGATGGAGAGGTGGTACGCATGCGCGTCCCGATTGACATTCGTGTGGTGGACAAACCCTTGTTCCTGCTTCGAACCACGGGTAACACAGGCAACGCGGATGCACCTCAGGTTGTGGCATGAGCGTCATACTGCAAATTTCCGACACCCATTTCGGCACTGAACAACCGCAGGTGGTCGAAGCCCTTGTCGCGCTGGCGGCACAGCAGCACCCGGATGTCGTGGTGCTCTCGGGTGATATCACACAGCGCGCGCTATCCAGCCAGTTTCGTGTGGCGGAAACCTTCATTCGTCGTCTGGGCGCGCCGGTTGTAGCCGTGCCGGGCAACCACGACATTGCCTTGTTCGATCTTTGGTCGCGACTCACCCGGCCCTACGCGCGCTACACCCGGGTTTTCGGGGCGAATCTCGAACCCGTTTATGCGTCGCCAGACCTACTGGTCGTTGGTGTCAACACTACGCGCGCATGGCGACACAAGAAGGGGGAGGTGTCCCCGGCGCAGATCGATCATGTCGCACACCTGCTGAGCACCGCCCGCCCGCAACAGTTGCGACTTGTCGTGGTTCATCAGCCAATCGCTGTGCTTGAGGCAAAGGAGCACGCCAAGCTGTTGCGCGGCCATCATGCCGCCTTGCGCGCATGGGCGGCGGCGGGGGCCGACCTCGTGCTGGGTGGGCACATTCACCTGCCCTACACGCTGGCAATGCACGGTTTGGCACGACGACTGTGGGTGGTACAGGCTGGAACCGCGTTTTCGTCGCGCACTCGCCCTGCGGTGCCAAATTCGGTGAACATCCTGCGATGGGGTGGCGCTTTGGGGGTGCGGGCACCGTCCGGAAGCGCATCGGAGGAATATTGCCTGATTGAGCAGTGGGACTTTGCGGAGCAAGATCAGGCCTTCATCCGTGCGACGGTCACGCCTGTTCAGCCGGAGCGCCCCTGATCGTCCCTGTTCGCCCCACAGTAGCCGTCAATGTGATTCCACACTGGGCGTGAATCCCACGATCGAGAGCAATTCTGTCACGGCAAGTGTGCCGCCCCACCAGAGCAGTACCACTGACGCGACTGCTACCAACGTGGCGAGATAGCCGGCCAGCAGCATCAGACCATCTCGCAGACGCAGGCCCCAGGAGATCAAGACGATCGACAGCGCAGGCAGAACGTTGTCAAAACTGATGAGGGGTACCGGAATGATCATCGTCAATCCCGCGACTGAAAGTATCAACCCGTTCAATACCCGGGCCGACGTGTTGCTCAAGCGCAGCATCCGGGGTCGTCCCAAAGAGGCGATGATGTTGATGACCCGGCTCGTCATCCCTTTCAGGAGCGACTTGGCGCGCGCATTCATCTCTCGTTTGGCGAGCCATTGCGGCAGAGGTACGGGCTGACCGACACACAATCCGAAAGCAATCAACAGGCTGAAGGCACCCACCACGGAGGCCATGCCGGGTAGTGCGACCGGAAAAAGAAGTGGCATTGCCAACAGACTCAGCCAGACGAGCCTTTCCCGGTTGCTCTGGCCAACGGCATCCCCCATCGTGCCATCGATTGACTCAAGATGAGCTCCGGCAATCCGTTCAACGGTCATCCGACGTTTGTTTTTCATGGATTCTGACTGGGTCAATGGTTGAGTGCGCTTGTTGATCAAACTGTTGATTAACTGCAAAGATACAGGAGCCTCTTGCAAAAGTCGCGCTTCGCGAGGGATTTTTTGCAGCGGGAGGCAAAGGTGGAGGGGGCGGGCGGCCATTTCTGGCATGATGAAGCTCTCACACAAACACCACAACGCCCGCGAAATGGATGCTATCCGACCCC